>JAZROC010000051.1:0-16032 GCA_045648525.1 Clostridia bacterium | reverse complement strand
TGGGCGCGCCTTTACTGTTCAGGCGGTTGCGCCGCCAACGCATATCACGCAACGGGAAGCGTAAAAGGCGTTTACGAATGCGGTTGCAAACTTTTCAAAAAGCGTATGGAGTGCGCCATTATGGTTCAAATCGCACGCCTTTTAGGTGACGAATAATGACAACCCCCATCTGCGATTTCGTAGAAAACTATAAAAATAAAAAGCCTATGCGCTTTCATATGCCGGGGCACAAAGGCAAAAACTATCTTGGCTTTGAAGAATACGATATTACCGAAATCAGCGGTGCCGACAGTTTATTTGAAGCATCAGGCATCATTAAGGAAAGCGAATTAAACGCAGGCAACATTTTTTCCGCACACACTTTTTATTCCTGCGAGGGCTCGTCACTTTCAATAAAAGCGATGGTCTATCTTGCATTAATGTGGGGAAAAGAGAATAATTATTCAAACGTAATTTTAGCATCAAGAAACGCACACAAGTCCTTTTTGTATGCCTGTTCCCTCTGTGATGCTGACGTTTATTGGCTAAAAAACGAAAACAGCAACTATCTTTCATCTTTTATTACAGCTTCGGATATCGAAAACGCCATTGCTTCTTTAAACCAAAAGCCTTGCGCGGTTTATATTACTTCGCCTGACTATCTTGGCAATATTACTGACTTATGCACGATTAAGCAAGTGTGCATAAAACATAATATTCTGCTTATTGTAGATAATGCCCACGGTGCGTACCTTAATTTTTTAGGGTTGCATCCGCTTAATATGGGTGCAGATATGGTCTGCGATTCCGCCCACAAAACCTTAAGCACTTTAACAGGTGCCGCTTACCTGCACGTAAACAAAAACGCACCTGAATTTTTAAATAAAAATGCAAAATATGCAATGAGCATTTTTGCGTCCACAAGTCCGTCATATTTAATTTTGCAGTCCCTTGATAAGTTCAATTCCCTTGCGCAGAGTTTTTCATCAAGGCTTAATTACATTGCGCCCTTTATTTCTTTTATCAAGGAAAAACTGACAAACCACGGCTACACCCTTTACGGCAACGAGCCTTTAAAAATAACCATCAAAACCAAGCCATACGGCTATACGGGAAATCAGTTGGGCAAAATTTTAGAGCGCAAAAACGTTTTTCCTGAATTTTACGATAACGATTTTCTAGTTTTAATGTTGCCGATAAGCAAAGATGCCCTTATGGAAATAACCGAACTTTTATTTTCCATACCGAAAAAGGAGCCAATAACAACTGCTCCGCCAAAGTTTTTGATGCCCAAAAAGGCACTTTCCGTCCGCGAAGGATTGTTTTCGCCCTTTGAGGAAATTGACGTAAAAGATGCAAAAGACCGCATACTTCAATCGCCAATGGTTTCCTGCCCGCCTGCCGTACCCATTGTGGTTTCAGGCGAAATTATCGACGAAAACGCAATAAAAGTTTTTGAATATTACGGCATTGAAAAAGTAAAAGTCATAAAATAGAAAACGGACGAATTTTCGTCCGTTTTTTTTACACTCCAAGGAACGTGCCCTGATTATCTGTATTCGCTTAAAAACTCACCGTTGACCTTAAACAATTCCTCGCACATTTGCGTAACCTCTTCCAAGGATAAAACTGCCGAGCATAAAGGGTCAAGGGCAACAGCCTGAATAACTTTTGCCTTGGATTTTTCCAAAAACGCCTCAAAAACAAGATTTTCGATATTGGCGGTATATGAGCAAAGAGTCGCAGGTGCGGAGGGCATTTTTCCTTTAAAAGTACGTTTATATCCTGATTTATCGGCAATAACGGGAATTTCAACGCAGGCATCAAAGGGCAGATTTTCTATCGTGCCGTTGTTTAACACGTTAGCGTTAAATGGGAACGGTTCACCGTCACCAATACGGGCGTTTAAAATATTTGCCGCGTACTCGTTACTTTTTTCCTTGTTTACCGGATTTTCCAAAAAGTATTTTATTGAATTATCGTAACGGTCAGGATTTGAACGGATTTTTAGTGAAAACGCATATTCACCGGGATTCCACGAAGTGCCCGTGCAGAACTTTTCGATTAAATCAGGACGTTTTCTGAACCACGCGCAGTATTCGGAATTGTGTCCGCTTGACTCGGTAACGTAGTAACCAAAGGTTTTGAAAATTTCGTTGCGCACCTTTTCATTTTCGTAAATGTCTTTTTCTTGAATTTTTTGGCGGATTATGGGATAAATATCTTCATTATCAACGGTAATTTCCGTAAAAAATGCCTGATGATTTATTCCAAGGCACAGATATTTAAGCTCGCCCTCTTTTCCCGACCACTCTTTAAGCATTTTTGCAGTATGCTGTACTGAATGGCAAAGACCTGTAACGTCAACCTCGGGGCAAAGAGTCTGCATTGCCTTACAAAGCATACTCATAGGATTGGTATAATTAAGGAAAACTGCTTGAGGGCAATATTTTTTAATATCCCTGCAAATGTCAAGCATCAGTGGAATATTTCTTAATGCCCTGAAAATTCCCGAAACGCTTCTTGTATCGCCAACGTTAATATCCACCCCGTATTTTTTGGGAATTTCAATTTCGTGTCGCCAGATATCAATATCTCCGTTAAACACGGTGCAAAGAACACCGTCTGCGCCCGTTAAAGCTTCAACTCTGTCCATAGTAGAAGTAATTTTAAAATCGCTTTCCATTTCCGTTTTAATTTTCTCAACGCATTTGGTAATTTTTTCAAGATGGTCTTTATTTATATCCATCAAGCAAATTTCGGCATTTTTAAAGGCAGGAAAGGTTGCTAAATCCTTAACCACCGCCGTAGTAAACTGTACGCTTCCCGCGCCAATGAATGCAATTTTCATATTTTTCACCTCTGAAAATAGTATATAAAAAAATCAGTTCAAAGTAAATGTGACATATTGCTATCTTTCATTCAAACCATTGATATTTTGCTATTTTCTATTGCAAAAATGGTAAAACTATAGTAAAATACGGATATAAAGAGGTGATATTTTGCTTATCTATGACGGACGCAACGACAAAACAGTACCAAAAACCGACCGCAGTATTGAAGTAATTTCCGCCAACAAACTTTCTTCAGGCGACCATATGACCTTAAGACTAAAGGGCAGGGACGATTTTTCCCTTTTCTTTGTTGAAAAGGGAAAAATGACTTTCGATAACGTGGTTTTAAACAAAAATCAGTTGTGGATATACCCACCGCAAGTGCCCCAGGAATACTTTAGTTACAAAAAAGACGAGGTTACCTATTATTATATTCATTTTACGGGCAACAATATAATGGAGTTGTTTTCCTCACTTCGCATACCTACCCTGACCGCCCTTGACTTTATCTTTGACAAAGAAATTTTTGAAAAAATACGAAAAGCCGCCGCCTGCGACGATGCTCTTTCCAAACTGAAAAGCGAGTATCTTACCTTGGAGCTTTTATCCTATTTAGCCAAAATCAAGCCTGCAAGAGCAAGGGAAAATATGATGGCAAAGGTCATTGACGAAATGCATCACACCTATTTTCTGCCCTACGACGTAAACAGATTTGCAAGCCTTTTATCGTTAAGTCCCGGCCGATTCAATCATTTGTTTAAGGAAATCACGCATTTGTCGCCCCAACGGTATTTTAACAACATAAAAATGGAAAATGCCGCCGCACTTTTATTAAACACCACACTTCCAATTTACGAAATCGCCAAAAAAACAGGCTTTTCCGACCCATTTTATTTTGGTCAGGCATTTAAAAAGCATTTTGGTATTTCGCCTAAAGAATACAAAAATCGTTTGTGTTTTGACGGGCTTTGTGATAAAATAAAAACATAAATGACAAGGAGATTTTTTATTATGGATTATATTTTCACCCCTGCGGCAGACAAGTTAAAACCCTCTGCCATAAGAGAAATTCTTAAACTTTCATCTGCCCCCGATATTATACCTTTTTCGGCAGGCAACCCCTCACCTGAAGCTTTTCCCAAGGAGATAGTTGCAAAAATCACCGCAGAAATTATGCAGGAAAATCCCATTGGCGCACTTCAGTATTCAGTTACCGAGGGCTACACTCCCCTGCGCGATTATTTAAAAAAATATATGAAGGAAAAATACGATATCGGCACCGATGACGATGATCTTTTAATCACCTGCGGTGCACAGCAGGTTATGAGCCTTTCTGCAGTATCATTGGCAGGCGAAGGCGACACCATTTTGTGCGAAAGTCCAAGTTTCGTAGGCTCACTTAACGCGTTGAAGTTGACCGGTGCAAATTTAGTGGGTATTCCTATGGAAGAGGACGGTATGAATCTTGATGAATTGAAAAAAGCCATCAAGGAAAACACCAACATCAAACTTTTATACATTATTCCCAACTTCCAGAATCCCACGGGCATAACAACCTCTCTTGAAAAGCGCAAAGCCATTTATGAACTTTGCAAGGAAAACAACATTTTAATTATTGAGGACAACCCCTACGGTGAACTGTATTTTGAAGCTGCACCGCCTACAAGCATTAAGAGTATGGATACAGACAACATCGTAATTTATGCAGGCTCATTTTCAAAGGTCCTTGCCCCCGGTCTGCGCGTTGGCTGGTGCGTTGCGCCCAAAACTTTAATTGCAAAATTCACCGCAATTAAGCAGACTCAGGACGTTCACTCCAACATTTTAGCACAGATGATTTGCTATAAGTTCATCACCGAATACGATTTTGAAGGTCACCTTCAGTATTTAAGGGATATTTACACAAAGAAAGCACAGTTCTTTATGGATTTAATGGACAAATTCATTGCCCCCGAAATTTCATACCAGAAGCCGTCAGGCGGACTTTTCGTGTGGTGCAAACTGCCCGAAAACGTTGATATGCCCGCTTTCTGCACACGTTCGGTAAAAGAGTTCAAAACGGCAGTTGTGCCCGGTAGTGCTTTCGATATTGCACCCTGCAAAAATCAGCATTTCCGCATAAATTACTCAACGCCTACCAACGAACAAATCGAAAAAGGTATGGCTTACCTTAACCAATTAAAGAAAGACGTTCTTAAATAATGGTTTACATTGTAGAAGATGACGACAACATTCGTCAACTTGTTGAATATACTTTAAACACAACGGGAATTTCCGCCAAAGGCTTTGCCACGCCCTCGCTTTTCTGGGAAGCCGTAAAAAACGAGACTCCTGACCTTATTATGCTTGACATAATGTTGCCCGAGGAGGACGGTCTTTCCATTTTAGAAAAGTTAAGAAGCGACAAAAACTTTTGCGACCTGCCAATAATTTTACTGACGGCAAAGGGTTCGGAATACGACAAGGTTTTAGGTTTTGAAAAGGGTGCTGACGACTACGTTCCCAAGCCCTTTGGTATGATGGAATTGCTGGCACGAACAAAGGCGCTGTTAAGACGTTCAGGCAGGCGCACTACTGACGAGCTCACTTTTTCCGACCTTTCAATTTCAAAAAGCAAACATTCGGTAAAGGTAAAAAATCAGGAAATTGCCCTTACCCACAAGGAATTTGAGCTTCTGCTTTTCTTGATAAAAAACGAAAATATCGTCCTTACCCGTGACAGACTTTTAGACGAAATATGGGGTTATTCCTTTGACGGTGAAAACCGCACCGTTGACGTACATATCCGCACTTTAAGGCAAAAGTTAGGTGTTTGCGGCAATATGATCGAAACGGTTCGCGGCGTTGGCTACAAATTTTCAAAGTGAGGTTTTATTATGACTTTTGAAGACATAAAAAACAACAAAACTGTTCAGGCTTTTATCAAGCAGGCAGATGAATCCTTAAAATCTTTAGGCTATACTGAACACAGTTTTCCACACGTAACGAAGGTGGCTCTGACCGCAGGTGAAATTTTAGAAAAGCTGAATTTTTCAAAAAAAGAGGTTGAGCTTGCCAAAATCGCAGGCTATCTGCACGATATAGGCAACCTTGTAAACCGCATCGAACACGCCCAATCAAGTGCCGTTATGGCTTTCAGAATGCTTGAAGATATGCCCCCCGAGGACGTTGCAATAATAGTTTCCGCCATCGGCAACCACGACGAAGGCACAGGCTTTCCCGTTAACAGCATTGCCGCCGCGCTGATTTTAGCAGATAAATCGGACGTCCGCAGAAGCCGCGTAAGAAATGCAGATATTCCGTCCTTCGACATTCATGACCGCGTAAATTATTCAGTTAAAGAATCAAATTTAGTTATAAATCAGGAAAAAACTGCCATAACGCTGTTCCTTGATATTGACACAACGTTAGGCAGTATTATGGACTATTTTGAAATATTTTTAAACCGAATGCTTATGTGCCGAAAAGCCGCCGAAGCACTGAATTTAAAATTTTCACTTATAATCAACGGTCAAACGATTATGTAAAAAGAGGGAGATGCTTTTTTAAGCAATCTCCCCTTTTTTTGCGATATTGTGAGCCGAGCCTCACAGCGATATATTTTAAAAATGCGATATATACCCCTGCGGGCTATGCGATATTATATTCGTGCCTTTTCGCACGGCAAAGCCGTATATCACGCGTTTTACCGCATATCGCAACACAGGTTATATCGCTCAATATAGTTGAGGCACCGTCCTTACGGAAGGTGCCTCATTTTCAAAACTTCACCATCTCAATACACTTTTTGGGGCAGGCGTCTTTACACGCACCGCAACCGTTGCATTTTGAAGCATCAACCTTTGCAACGAAGTTTTCCACGGTGATAGCACCGTTTTCGCAAACTTTTTGGCATTTACCGCAACCGATGCAGGAAACCTTACAGGCTTTCATTGCAACTGCGCCTTTTTCAGTATTACGGCACATAACAAGTGCCTGATTTTTGTTTTTGGGCAACAAATCAATTAAACCTTTGGGGCAGGTTTTTAAGCATTTAGCGCAGGCGGTGCATTTGGAAACGTCAATTCTTGCAACACCGTCGCAAATGGAAATTGCGTTATTATCGCATGCCTTCATACAATCGCCATAGCCTAAACAACCGTAAATGCAACTTTTCTGCCCGCCAAACATCATTCCTGCCGCCTTGCAGGTGTTAATGCCCTGATAATTTATTTTCAATTCCGAATTTCCGCAAGTGCCGTTACAACGGACAACTGCCGCAACCGGCAGAATATCCTCTGCCTTTTTGCCGGTAATTTCGGCAAGAGCGTTTGCAACGTCGTTACCACCGGGCGAGCAAAGAGAAACGTTATCCGTTTCGCCTTTAGCAATAGCCAAAGCGTAGCCGCCGCACCCTGAATAACCGCAGGCACCACAGTTGGCGCCGGGCAGACATTCCCTTACTTTTTCCTCAATTTCGTCCTTGGGCACGCTGAAAAAACTTGAAGCCACCGACAACCCGATACCTATTATTATGCCGATAACCGAAACGATTATAACTGCATTTAAAACGTCCATCATATTAAATCCCTCCGAAAATGTTTTCAACAATTCCCGCAAAGCCCATAAAGGAAAGGGAAACAAGTGACGCGGCAACAAGAGTAATGGGTAATCCCTTTAAAAATTCAGGAATATCGCTGTTTTCGATTTTGCTTCTTACACCTGAAAACATAATCATCGCAACAAGGAAGCCGATACCTGCGCCAACGGAAGAAAACATTGACTGCAAGAAGTTATAATTTTCAGAAACGTTTAAAAGCACAACACCTAAAACAGCGCAGTTTGTCGTAATTAAAGGCAGATAAATACCCAACGCATTATAAAGGGACGGAATATACTTTTTCAAAAGAATTTCAACAAGTTGAACGAGTGCGGCAATAACAAGAATGAACACTATTGTCTGTAAATACGCAAACTTTTCGCCTAAAATAAACACGTTTATGGGGTAGCAAACTGCCGTTGAAACTGCCATAACGAAGATAACGGCAAGGCTCATACCCAAAGCCGTATCGGTCTTTTTTGAAACACCTAAAAAGGGGCAAATGCCTAAAAACTGTGCAAGCACGAAGTTTTCAGTTAAAATGCTTGTCAAAAGAATCGCAAATAACGCTGTCATTTTTTATGCCTCCTTTTTCTCGCAATTTTTAATGCAGTTATCCTTCATAGGACAACCGCTACAGTTAAGCTCTGCCTTTGGCTTACCCTTCTTTTCAGCCAAACGGTTAACGCAAGCCATAAGCATACCGAACACGAAAAATCCACCGGGCGGAAGAATAAACACAAGTAACGGATTATCCTTTAAAAAGGGAATTTCGATTTTCAAATTTTCAACGTAGCTGGTAAGGTCAATAACACCTGCGCCGAAAACTTCTCGTATAATGCCCATACAAGCCAGCGCGGCAGTAAAGCCAACGCCCATACCTAATCCGTCAAAAAGCGAAGCCGCAACGGGATTCTTTCCTGCAAAAGCCTCTGCTCTGCCTAAAATTATGCAGTTAACAACAATAAGAGGCAGATAAACGCCCAACTGCTCATCTAAAAAGGGCAGGAAGGCTTTAACGAGCATCTGTACAATAGTAACAAAGGAAGCAATAATAACTATGTAAGCAGGTATTCTCACCTTTTGGGGAATAACCTTTCTTAAAAGAGAAATAACCGTATTTGAGCAGGCAAGCACCACCGTTGCCGCAATGCCCATACCTAAAGCCGAGGAAAGTGAAGTAGTAACCGCAAGGGTGGGACAGGTACCTAACACAAGTCTTAAAACAGGATTTTCTTTAACAATGCCCTTTGAAAATTCTTCAAAAAGCGACTTTTTCTTATCCATTATCCCTTACCCCCTAACTTACCAAATGCTTCAACGGCATCATTAACACATTCAATTACCGCCTTCGAAGTAAAGGTTGCGCTTGTTACGCCTGTAATTTCATTATCCGTGCCGTTATTTTTAACCCATTCAAAAGGACCTTCTTTGCCTTCAAAATTCTTTAAGAATTCCGTTTTGCCTGCATTCTGACCTAAACCCGGAGTTTCATCATCCATAGCAAGCACCACAGATTTCAACACCTTGCCATTTATATCAATGGCGGTCATAACGGTAACGTCACCACCGTAGCCTTTGCTTACGGAAGTAAAAACGTAACCAAGCATTCTGCCTGCGCCATCGTTGGCGGAAGCATATTCAACGTTTTTGCCGTTTTCAAGAGTAACTTCACCGCTTTCCATAAAAAACGCATTGGGGAAAACAAGTGCCTGAGTATCTTTTTTCTGTTGTATAAGATTGTCCGCAATCTTCTCTTGGGTAAGATTATTTGTGCCTGCCAGCAAAAATGCCGAAACAAGACAAATTACAAACAAGGCAACTGCAGGAATAATAAGTTCTTTAAACTTTTGCATTATTTAACCTCCTTTTTAAAACCGAAGGGTTTAGGAAGTGTTAAATTGTCAATGTGCGGTGTTAAAATATTCATTAAAAGAATAGCATAGGAAACACCTTCGGGCAATGAGCCGAAATAGCGAATCAAAAACGTAATGATACCGCAACCTACACCGAAAATCACCTTACCCCACTTGGTAATGGGCGAAGTAACATAATCGGTTGCCATAAAAATTGCACCGAGGAAAAGTCCACCTGAAAAAACGCTGTAAAGAGCATATTCAAAGCCTGCAAAAAGACCTGCAACAAAAACAGTACCTATAAAGGTCAACGGAATTATAGGTGAAATAACTTTTCTGATAACAAGATAAATTCCGCCTGCAAGAAGAGCAATTACGCTTGTTTCGCCCATACTTCCACCGCGGAAGCCAACGAGCAGATGCCACAACTCAGGCATCTGACCGCCTGAAGCAAGGTTCATTAAAGGTGTTGCGCCCGTTACACCGTCGGTCATAGGCATAACCCAGTTGGTCATTGCACTTGCAAAGCAAAGCATAAGAATAATTCTTGCCGTTATTGCAGGGTTAACGAAATTCTGACCAAGACCGCCAAAAAACTGTTTTACAACAACAATAGCAACGATACTGCCGAAAACCGCCATCCATAAAGGCAGGGTTACAGGCAGGTTAAGTGACAGAATAAGACCTGTAACAACTGCAGAAAGGTCGCTTATTGTATTGTTTCTTTTCATAACTTTGCGTGCAATAAATTCAGATAAAACCGAAGTAAGCACACACACCGCGCACAGTAAAAGCGCGCGCAGACCGAAATATACAACCGCCATAACAAGCGCAGGAATAAGAGCAATAATAACGTCTTGCATTATTCTTTGCGTAGTGTCCTTGCCTTTAATATGGGGCGATGCTGAAACTGATAATCTCATTTTTTCTCCTCCCTTAAATACTGTTTTGCAAGGCGCATATACTGCACAAGCGGTATGCCCGACGGGCAGGAATATGAGCAACAGCCACACTCCATACAAGCCATAATGCCTAACTTTTTAAGTTTTTGGGTATCCTTTAAGTCAGTTGCCTTTTTCAAGAAGGAGGGTACTAAATTCATTGGGCAGGCATCAACGCATTTACCGCATTTTATGCAGGGAAGTTCATTTTTTTCCTTTTCCTTTTTAAATGCAAGAATTGCGTTATTCTGCTTTAATATGGGCGCATCAATATCAGAAATTGCAACACCCATCATAGGTCCGCCCATTAAAATTTTGTCAGGCTCTTCTGTTAAGCCGCAAAATTCAAGCACCTCTGAAATTTTTGTGCCGATGGGCACGCGCACGTTTTTCGGCTCTTTTACACAGTCGCCGTCAATGGTAAGTGAACGGCTGACAAGAGGTTTACCCGTTTTTAAATAGCGCGAAATAAATGCAACGGTGGCAATGTTCATAACTATGCAACCAACGTCGCTGGGCAAAGCACCTAACGGAACTTTTCTGCCCGTTGCCGAAAGCACCATCATCTTTTCTGCGCCTTGAGGATACTTGCTTTTTAACTTCATAACCGTGGTCAGACGTCTGTCCGTATCGCTCTGCTTCTGAATTGCCCTTAAAATCTTAATGGCTTCAGGCTTATTGTCCTCAACGGCAATAACCACGTTTTCAATTTTCAACGCTTCGCTGATTGTGTAAATGCCCGAAAGCACGTCCCAGGAATTATCAAGTGCCTCGCGGTAGTCAACGGTAATGTAAGGCTCACATTCCGCTGCGTTGATAATCAACGTGTCAATTTTTTTGCCTTCAGGCACGTTTAATTTCACGTGTGTAGGAAAGCCCGCGCCACCTAAACCAACGATGCCCGATTCCCTTACCGCCTTTATTAAATCGCTTAAATTTTCAACTACGGGCGGTTTGACTTCTTCCGAAAGCTCCATTAATCCGTCAGACAAAATCGTAACTGCCGTTGACAGACTGCCGTTTGAAAGGCGGATATCCGTTATCGCCTTTACCGTGCCTGAAACGGAAGCGTGTATAGGTGCCGAAACGAATTTATCGCTGTCGCCTATTTTTTGTCCGACCTTAACCTTGTCGCCTACCTTTACCAAAGGCAGACAAGGTGCGCCGATTGATTGTTGCATAGGAATAACCACCATTTCAGGTTCAGGTATTCTTATACAAGCCATATCTTTTGTGTTTTTTCTGTGGGGTACGTTAATACCGCCCCCTGCGGTTTTGACTGCAGTTTCTCTCATAATTCTCTCTCCCTGCTTTTCTCAAAAAGGGGTTTTATTACTTTTAAAATTACCCCTGTAACCGTGCCCGAAATTATTGAAAACACCAATAATACAGGCAAATAATATATCAATGCCACCGTTTTTGTAACGATGATTGAAACTAAAACTTGTGCAACGTTATGACAAATTGCACCAATGACGGAAATGCCCACAACTGAAAAAGGGCACTTCTTCATTTTAAAAAATAAAATCATCACTGCCACGGAAAATATTCCGCCTGAAAGGCTTAATAAAAAAGCAATTCCGCCCCTTGTTACAAGAGCGAACAACGCTTTTACAACCGAAAGATATATGGCCCCTGAAGTGCCGGAAAAAAAATAAGCCGAAAGGGTGATAACGTTTGAAAGTCCCGGCTTTGCACCCGGTGGCAAAAAAGGAACGTTAAATAAACTTTCTAAAAAAGTAACGGCTATGGCTAATGCGCCCATTACACCTAAAAACGCAATTTTTTTATTCATCCCGTTACCCCGTCAACGTAATTATTATTTTTTCTTACCTCAATTACTATCTTGTTAGGTACACACGCAATAACCGAGCCATGCTTATATACCGCACCCGAATTAACGCACACTCCCGTGGGACAATCAGAGTGATTTATCTGTATTTTACCATTATATGCATATATGCACACATTGCCAATATTGATTATTTTTTCTTCCTTCATATCAAGATCAAGGCGCATATACTCTGTGCCGTCAAGGTAGATAACCGCTTCGCAAGGCTCATTGGTATTTGTAAAAAGCCCCATAAGAAGCACGGCAAGAAGTATAACAGCAATAAGAAAAATATCTGCTTTTTTAATAAGCTTCAAAATCAACGTCCCCCAAAATAGTTATATTTTGGTCTTTATCCACAAAAATTGCCGAAGCATTGAATTTTTCAATAATTTCTTTGCTTTTTTCCATGCCCGCCAGAAAGCAGACGGTGGAAAGTGCATCGGACAAAAATCCGTTATCACAGATTATTGTAACTGAAACTATATCCGTTTCAAAAGGAAAGCCGTCAGTTGCATCAATTATATGATGATACGTTTTGCCATTTTCCACAAAAAAGCGTTCATAACTACCCGAAGTGGAAACAAAACCCTCTTTTAAGGTGATAACTCCTAAATATTCGCTTGTGTTAAAAGGATTTTTCACCGCGCAGGTCCATCGGTCTTTTTTAGGGTTACTGCCGTTAAACAACACGCTTCCCCCTAAAGTAACCACACCTGAAAGACTGTTTTTATCTAAAATTTCCTTGGCTCTGTCTAAAGCGTAACCCTTCGTCACACCGCCAAGGTCGATTTTCTGATTTTCGCCAATATATAAAACGTTATTTTCGATTTTCGTTTTTCTGCCGTCAACGTTTTTAAGGGCATCTTCGATATTTTCAGGAACTGTTCCCCCCGAAAAACCGATATCCCACAAATCCGTCAGCGCACCGACGGTCAAATCAAACTTGCCTTGAGAAATTTCCAACAGATTGTATTTTTCAAAAAGCACCGCCTGCTCAACAATAAAAGAATTATCCGTTCTGCCCGTGGCATTAAGACTATTTATGGCAGAATTTTCTTTAGTCAGCGAGCACGCATTGTCGATTTCCTCAAAAACCTTGTCAATTTCATAAAAAGCACTTTCGCCCATTTTTCCGTTAAGGTTATAGGAAACTATTGTGCCCATTGCCGTAAGCGTGGCACTAAAGCCTTGGCTTGTTTCGTTTTCAGCACAACCTGAAAAAATCAATAATATTGTCAAAATAGTAACAAAAATTTTTCTCATAATTCTATTATAACTGAAATTTAACATAATTTCAAGAACAAAATGTATGCACATATTGTCAAATACCAAAAAATTGAGCGCAATATTTGCAATGTAAAAAGAATCCCCCGAAAAGAACTTTCGAGGGAATATAACTAACTGTTTCGTATTTCAATGTTATTCATAATAACTCTGTCGCAATGACGAAATGCGTAAGAAACTTCGCACGAACAAAAGGGTGCGAAAAAACTTGAAAATCAGGTGAATAAGCGATTAAAGCCGAGGGAGTTTACAAATCGGTAAATGACCGAGGTTTTATATCGTTTATGAGCCGCAGTTTCAAGAATTTCTCGTGCCCGCATCACACGTTAAAGCGGAAGAGCGTTATATCCCCATCTTGCATAACATACTCTTTACCTTCGGAACGAACAAGACCTTTTTCTTTGGCGGCGGTCATTGATTTATACTTCATAAACTCGTCGTAGGCGATGATTTCGGCACGGATGAAACCGCGTTCAAAATCGGAGTGAATTTTGCCGGCAGCCTGAGGTGCCTTGGTGCCTTCGGTAATAGTCCAGGCGCGGACTTCGCTTTCGCCTGCGGTTAAGAAGGAAATAAGACCTAAAAGTTTGTAGCTTGCCTTAACAAGACGGTTAAGACCGCTTTCCTCAAGACCGTATTCAGACAAGAACATTTCCTTTTCTTCAGGCTCAAGCTGTGAAAGTTCTTCTTCGATTCTTGCAGAAATAACCATAACCTGATCACCGTCTTTTTCTGCCATTGCCTTAAGAGCCTTAACACCGTCGTTTTCGGTGCCGATTTCGTTTTCGGAAATGTTTGCCGCATAAATAATGGGTTTTGTGGTTAAAAGGAAGAAAGTCTTTGCAAGAGCAAGTTCTTCATCGTCCATTTCCATACTGCGCACAGGCTTTTCGTTTTGAAGCTGAACAATCATTTTATTTAAAAGTTCAACTTCTGCCTGAGCAACTTTATCGTTACCGCGAGCCGCCTTGACAGCCTTGTCAAGACGCTTTTCGCAGGTTTCAAGGTCGGCTAAAATAAGTTCAAGATTGATAGTTTCAACGTCGCGGACAGGGTTAATTGAACCGTCAACGTGAATGATATCGGAATTTTCAAAACAGCGCACTACGTGTACGATAGCATCAACTTCGCGGATGTGTGAAAGGAATTTGTTTCCCAAACCTTCGCCTCTTGAAGCGCCGCGCACAAGACCTGCAATATCAACAAACTCGATAAAAGCAGGAGTGTACTTTTTAGGATTATAAATTTTTGCAAGCTCGTCAAGCCTCTGGTCAGGCACGGAAACCACACCAACGTTAGGCTCGATTGTGCAGAAGGGATAGTTTGCCGCTTCTGCCCCTGCATTTGTTATAGCATTAAAAAGTGTACTTTTACCAACGTTAGGTAAACCTACAACACCAAGTTTCATATATAAAAACCTCCGAAAAGAAAAATTTCTCTATACATTATAGTACAAAAACCCGATTTGAGCAATTATTTTTTATTGACTAAATTAATCTTTAGTTATACAATATATAAAAATGAAATTGCAGAGTAGACGGTATGCGCTGAAGCGAAACGCTTCTGAAGTGTTAAGGGATGGGAAGTTGCCTTTAAACGAATGACCGAAAGGGTTAGAGATGTATCGTTGCATCCGCTGCAGGATGTTTTGGGTTATTGTACCCTGCTACTCTCCTTTTTTCTGATAAAGGAGATTTTTTTATGAAAAATTTTAAATTAAAGACGCTTGTAATATGCGCGCTGTTGTCGGCGTTAAGCATAGTTTTCGGCAAATTTTTAGCCATTCCCGTGGGCACTTTTATGCGCTTTTCATTTGAAAATACGCCCCTGTTCCTTGCAGGATTTATGTTTGGCTCATTTTGGGGTGCCGTCGTTGCATTGGTTGCCGACATTTTGGGCAGTATTTTACGAGGCTACGATATTAACCCTTTAATTACTCTTGGCGCAGTTTTTATTGGGTTTTCGGGGGGACTTTCCTTTAAACTATTTGAAAACTTCCCGCTTTTTTCCAAAATTCTTTTTTCAGTAATTCTTGCAAACGTCATTGGCTCGGTTTTAATAAAATCCTTTGGGCTTCATATTATGTACGGTCTGCCCTACCCTGCACTTTTCCTGTGGCGAAGCATAAACTACATAATTATGACGATTGTTGACACTCTTTCACTATATCTTCTTTTAAAAAACAAATCCTTTATAAAAATAACGGAGTCATTATGAATTATACTGAAGCACTTGAATACATACACTCAATAAACTGGACCTTTTGCAAGCCGGGTTTAGAGCGAATAAAAGAATTATGCGAAATGTTGGGTAACCCGCAAAACGACCTTAAATTTATTCACGTTGCAGGCACAAACGGAAAAGGCTCGTTCTGTGCAATGCTTGACAGCATTTTAAGGGAAGCAGGCTATAAAACAGGTCTTTTCACTTCGCCCTACATTAAAATTTTTAACGAGCGTATGCAGGTTTCGGGAGAAATGATAACAGATACCGAGCTTGCGGAAATTACTGAATACGTAAAGCCTTTTGCCGACGAAATGACCGATAAACCCACGGAATTTGAACTTATCACCGCCATAGCCTTCGTGTATTTTAAAAGGCATAACTGCGACATCGTTATTTTAGAAGCAGGTATGGGCGGTCGGCTTGATTCCACCAACGTAATTACCACGCCCGTGTTGTCGGTTATAACGGGAATCGCCCTTGACCACACCCAGTTTTTAGG
>JAZROC010000050.1:0-3551 GCA_045648525.1 Clostridia bacterium | reverse complement strand
GCTAATGTCTACAAAGGTAATAAGGGATGTGTAATAATTACAATTAACACCGGAGATAACAACTATCCTCAGGTAGTTTGCTGGCAGGAAAATGCAAAAACAATTTGGGAAAACTATTTTATCGGCAATAAAATTTGCATTCGCGCAAATTTACAAAGTAGCAAACGGCCAAACGGAAAAATACAGGTTTCACTGTTTTGCAATGAGATTTTAGATAATGCTACTTTTACTGAGGAATATTATAATTCCTTTATTGTTCGCGGGCAAACTGTATCCACATCTTTGGGTAAAAACATAATGCGCTTACTATTAAAAACATATACAGAACATCTTTCTACATTCTATATAACAATATACAATGCAGATGCCCGGATTCATTCTTTTGAAGAAGGACAACCGGTTAAAATTATCGGAAATGTTCAAACCGTCAAAAAGCAAAACTCACGAGGCGAATATATTTTTTACACCAATTTTGTCGCTACCCAAATTTCAGATTATTAATTTAAAAAAGGAGTATAAAAAAATGAAACGAAATAATTATCGCATTGGAAACGAAATTATGGATGAACAGGAATTTAAAAACTATGTATTCGGGACGGGTAAAGTATCAAGTGTAAAAAATCCTATGCTACTTGCCAATGCCTTAAAAAGCGGGAAATATATTATCGGTACCAGTTATAATCCCTTTTCTTTGCAAACTGTGTATCATTTAAAAGAAAATACCTTGCAGGTTTTTAATTTTGTACTTGGCTGCCATACTGAACCGTTGAATATTGAACTTGCATACGAAGGTGATGGCATGGAAATTGCTGAAATCGTAGAAATAATATATTCCTTCGGTGGGCACGATGATTTGCTGATAAACCCTACCAAAGACATGCTGAATTTAAATAATATTAACAAATAAAATATGAAGAGTAAAAATAGGAGCTATCATTAGATAGCTTCTATTTTGTTTTTTGATAACCGTTCACTTGTTGAAAACCCTTGAAAACACAGGGTTTTTGTGGTATAATAAAGATGGTATATATGTTGCTTAGGATACCTTTTGCAAGATGAACAATTAACGAACCGATATACCTATGTCATTTAAAAGAGCCTTTGTTTCGGGGGTGGGCATAGTGTAGCGTTGGGCGAGGTAGGTTTGCGAGGCGGAGAGCTCGGAGTCGGGGCCGCCATACTGGGCAAAGAGAAATTTTGCCATTTTTAAGTCTTTTGACTTGATGTTTACAGGAAACTGCAATTTCTTTTCATAAATCCACATAAAAAATCCTCCTTAATTTTCCCAGGGCCAAGGTGAATTTACCCAAGAAAAACTGTCGCCTGCGGGGCAGGTGCCGAAATTCATTAAGGGACCGTATTTGGCCGCGTATTCTTCCCTTAACGCTTTCAGTTCGGAAGAATATTTGTTATAAAGTGCCAATGCTCTTAAGCAGTTGGGATGGGTGTCAAGATAAAGGTTAAGTTCCACCAAGGTGAAGCTTAATTCCTGAATTTTTCTTTTTAATTCCATAAATTTCCTCCTTTGTAAGGCTCATACAATTCGTTCCAGACAGTGCCCATTTTAAGACCGTCCTCATGGGAAACGGGCATTGTGAAAGTCTGGTCGGGCACGTATGCCCTGCCTAAAGGAAGCCCGTTTAAAACGCGCAGTTCCTCGTCTTTTATACAAACTTGTTGCATTGAAAAAAACCTCACATAAAAAATATCAGCAGAAAAATCCTGCTGATATATAATATGTCAGATACGTTAAATAGGTGAAAATGGGGGAGTGTTACTTCTTATCAAAGACGCGCACGTAATCTACAACGAAGGTGTCGCCAAGGGCATCAAAAGCCGTGTCGGTAGCGCGTCTTTCTTTACTGCGGTAGCCCACAACCTCGGTAGTGAGCAAAATAAATTGAGGGCAGTCAGAGGGGTTGGCATCAGATTTTCCCACTTCTTCACCGTCAATATAGAAAGTGTAGCCGTTGGTATCCCACAGAACACCGAAGCGGTGGAACACGGTTTTATCAATTTCCTTATCTTCGCCTACTAATACGGAAACACGGTCAAGACCGTAGCCACCGGTGTGGAGTGCGTGTTTAACTATTTTGCCGGGGTGGAAACTTTCCATAACGTCAATTTCAGTACCCGTTCTGCGACTGTCAAGAGAAGCGCCGATGGTTGAGGACTGAATCCAGAAAGCCGTCCACCAGCCTTCTTTCTGTTGCAGACGGCAACGGCATTCGTAGTAGCCGTACTTATGCTCAAAAAGAGGCTTGTGCATTTTGCCGATATTCCATTGAAGTTTGTCGTCACCGAAAGTGGTTTTAACGGTTGGCTCGTCCATAAAGTTATAGCCTGTCTGAAGCTGTGAGCTTACGGGTTTTCCGTCTTCTTCGATGAGCGTGAAAACGGCATTTCCGTTTCCGTCAAGAGTCACGCCCTTATCTGTCCACGCAAGCCAGTTTTGTCCCATCATTGATTTGCGGTAATCCCATTTTGTGCGGTCAAGTTCTGTTCCGTCAAATTCGTCTGCCCAGACGAGCTCCCAATCGCTGTCTTCGGGCAGAAAACTTGGTTCGTGGTTTTCAATTTCAAATTTTTTCATAAAATCTCCTCCAAAGTTTTATAGACCGCATTGTATAAATGCTTGCCCATATTGATTGCTTTTTGTTGAGAAAATATATTGTCCTCAAGGCAGAAATATGGCGTTTCCATAGTGATGCTTGAGTGTAAAAGAGTTCGCGAAAGAAAATAGTTTTTCGCGTTGGGAGTGTCTGGGGAGTTCCATTGGTCGCCATATTCAATATCCTGTTCGCCCGTGTAGGTCAAAGAAGCTTCGTCATTGGCGGTGGATTCCTTAAGTTTTTGGGATATGCGACTGTAAATTTTGTTTTCACCGTCGGGAATTTTCATAAGGTAGGGGTAATCGTTGATTCCGCTATCGTGGTGGGGCGAGTGAAAATCAAAATTCATTAAAACCTGACCGATATCGGCAATTTGGCGCAGTTTTGCCGTTTCGTTGTATATGGGCTCGGTAAAGTCGTAGTCGCGGTTGTGGTCGTAGGGCAGACGGTTTTTGCCTGGGTCACCGTCCATAACACCGTCAAAATCCACAAAGGGAACAAATAAAAACTTGATGCCCGAAAGTTGATTTTTCACACATTGTTGGGCAAAACCCTCTAAAACGTAGGTGCCTGTTGATTCGCAGGCGTGGTGACGTGAGGTTACAACCACTAATCTGTCGCCTTCGCCTATGGTGAAGCAGGGCACGCTTCTGCCTTTTTTTGTTTTTGTAAAGGTTTTTATAGAAATATTATTTTTTCGTGTGAAATCTTCAAGCATTTTTGGGGAATAAATCATATTGTGCGCAAAGTACACGCAGTTTTCCGTTTCCGAAAAGGTGTAAGTAAAGGCATCGGAAGTGTTTACAATTTCCTTTGAATTGGTCCACGACCAGTTTTTTAAATCGTGGCTGACTGCCGCACCGAAACGTCCGACCCTTGTGTGACCGGGGAAGATAAACCGAAGTTTTTCTGCCTGCCGCGCCACGCACGCAAAATGCC
>JAZROC010000049.1:0-7133 GCA_045648525.1 Clostridia bacterium | reverse complement strand
CCTTGCTTATAGGCATAATTCTTCTTTTACTTTTTGTCGTTTATATGGTTTTAACAGTTTTGAGAATGAAAAAGACTTCCCAAAGCACCGAGGCTTGCGATACAGAAGAAGAACTTGAAGCAAAATGCGGTGAAGATTTTACCGTTGAATCAGTAGAAAAAGGCACGAAAGACAGTCTTCTCAAAGATATTATATTACTTGTGGTAGGCGCAGTGTTAATTGCTTTCGGTGCTGATTTTCTTGTAGATAACGCAATAATTATTGCAGAAAAATTCAACGTTTCCGAAAAAGTTATAGGTCTTACTATCGTTGCTTTGGGCACGTCTTTACCTGAACTTGTTACGGCTATTACTTCTTTGGCTAAAGGTCACGGCTCATTATCTTTAGGTAATATTATAGGTGCAAACCTCTTTAACCTTGTGCTTGTAAGCGGTATGGCAGTTACTTTGTGTCCCTTTGACGTGCCTGCCGCAAGCTATATTGGCGGAATCAATGCATCACTTGTTATTGATATTCCCGTTATGCTTATAGTAATGTTAATTTTAACCGTGCCTACCGTTATAAAGCAAAAGCTTTCTCGATGGCAGGGAATTTTACTTCTTGCAATATATTTAGCTTTCTGTGTAGTGCAATTTATTATTTAAGGTGTTTTTATGAAAAGCTTTTTTGAAGAAATTGATTTATTAAAAGAAAAATATATAAAAATCTGGGCAGACGTTTTAGCAATAGAAAGTCCCTCTGACTATAAAGAAGGAGTGGATAGGGTAAACGACTATTTTATCGCTCTTGCCAATAGTTTTAATTGGAAGGTTGAAATATTCGAGCAGGAAAAATTCGGAAACGTGGTAGCTATTACGATGAACGAAAATGCAAAAGGAACAACAGTTGTCCTTTCGGGTCATATGGATACGGTACACCCCGTAGGTTCCTTTGGTGAAAATCCCGTAAAAATTGAAAACGGAAAGATTTACGGCCCCGGTGCAACTGATTGTAAAGGCGGTGTCGTAGCAGGATTTTTGTGTATGGAAGCTCTCCATAATATAGGCTTTTCAGAAAGGCCCGTTATGATGATTTTGCAAAGCAACGAAGAAATCGGAAGCGGAATGAACAACAAAGCGCCTATAAATTATATTTGTGAAAAAGCAAAAGGCGCCGCGGCGTTTTTGAACCTTGAAGGTGCAGGCAGTGAAGATAAACTTTGCCTCCAACGTAAAGGTATTTTAGGTAGTGTTTTTACAATTACGGGCATTGAAGCTCACGGCTCACTTTGTGCAAAAAAAGGTGCAAATGCTATCAGAGAAGCGGCTCACAAAATTCTTATGATAGAAGAATTTAAAGACCATAACGGAATTACTTGTAACGTAGGTCTTATCAACGGTGGAAAAAAACGTAATATCGTAGCAGGCAACTGTCAGTTTACCGTTGATACTCGGTTTTCAAATAATGAGGAATACGATTTTATCGTTTCTGAACTTAAAAAAATTGCGGAAACAACTTATGTTGAAGGCTGTAAATGCGAATTTGAAATTACAAACCTCCGTCCTGCAATGGAACTGACCGAGCGAAATATTGATTTCCTTAATAAAATAAATAAATGCTTTAAAAAGTACGGGCTTTCTGAAAAGGAAATCGGTTCAGGTTCAGGCGGTTCAGATGCCGCAGAAGTCACGCAGGCAGGTATTCCTTGCATCGATTGTATCGGTGTAAAAGGTAACTATATTCATTCAACTAAGGAGTATGCCGAACTTGCCTCCCTTGTCGATTCCGCAAAACGTATGGCGGCAATAATTGCAGAATAAGGACTCATAATTTCAAAATGAGGACACGCTCTTGAATAATTGTTACAGTTATATTACAATGAAAACGTAATATAACTTTTTTTATTTTTGGAGGTAATGAATGAAAAAATTTTTATGTGTTGTTTTAATACTTATTTTGTTTGCAGGTTGTAAACCCGTTGATGATGATTTTATGTTAAAGAACGAAGATTTTGTTGGAAGTTCAGAAGAAACAAAAACTGAAGAAAATAAAATTTATAATATAAAAACGTCTGTTCCTTACATAAAAAGCGAAATACCCATTGAAGCGCAGTTAACCGTACCTAATAAAGCGTATTCCTATAAAATTATTGAAAGACTTCACCCTAAATTAAATGCGCTTTACGAGGTGTTTCCGCAGTTAAAAGATAATCTCCGCGCACGTGCGGATGAAAAGGGCAGAATAGTTCCTGCTGCAAAATATACGGGCGAAGGGGAAACGCGTATTATCGTTCAGGAAGAATTTGGTGAAGTTGTTATAAGGCAACAGTTTCAGTCGGAAGAAAGAGTTGATAATCAATACTCAAATGACGAAAATATGGAATTTTCTATGTCCTATAATGAAGTTGAAAAGCTTGCTCTTGATACTGCGAAAAAGTTTTTTGAAGATTGTTCCTTTGTCGTATATGACGTGCGAAAATTCGGCAAATATTCAGGTAAGAATTACTATATGCTGACTCTTGAGCAAACGCTTGACGGAGTAATATTCTCTTCCTTTGGCAGAAAAACGCAAAAGGGAAAAGATAGCGAAGGCTATGATGAATACACAACACTTCGCGGGGGCAACCACGTGACTGTTTATATCGATGAAGAGGGGATTTCAGAAATAAGTTGGCGCGTTCAGAAGTTAGAAAACTTAAAAGAAGAAAAAATTCTTGACATAAATAGTCTTCTTCAGAAATTTGCTCAACAGATAACAATGTTTAGTGTGAATAACTATGCCGATTGTACTCAGAATTCTGACAAAAGCTTTAAAGAAGTAAAACCCTATAAAATAACTAAAATTGAACTTATATGGGCGCTTGACTATGTTTCCGAAAATGAAATTGCCTACGTACCAAGCGTAAAACTGACTTCTTATGACAGTAAAGGATATGAACGCTATACCGTAATCAACGCCATAAATGGTGAAGTTCTTTTAACGAGGTTTTAAAATGAAAACAGAACTTAAAAATGCTTTTTTATCGTGGAATTTTCTTTTTACCGTTATAATTACGGCTTTTGTGTTTTTTATTGGTGTCATTGAAGATGTCAATAGCTTTAAAACTATGGATATTCTCTACTTTTTCAATCTTTGTATGCAACTTTCGCCCTTAATGGTATTTCTGCCATTTTTGTCTGCGCTTCCTTACGGCTATAATTTTATTGATGAATATAACAGTAACTTTTTTCGTTTTTCTTTAAGTCGGGCAGGACGAAAAAAATACGTTTTCAATAAAATGATTTCTGTAACGCTATCCTGTTTTTTTGCGGTGTTTCTTGGAATACTTTTGTGTGTCTTTTTGATGAGTATATTTGCCCAAAAAACAAATCTGATAAATTTTCACCATCAGCAGAATTTCTTGAGTCTCAAAAATTCACGCATTTACGGAAGTTTTTTGGATATAAGCGTGTATTCCTATATTTTTATCTGTTCGTTTTTTATAAGTTTGTTTGCAACTCTCTGGCCAAGTATAGGTATGATTTCTTCAACCTATATTAAAAACAGATACGTTTCTCTTATAATGCCTTTTATCGCGTTTTTTCTTTTGTGGCAGATAGGGAACAAGCTTGGTTATCTTATTCCCTTTTGTGCAAAATTTTTAATGCCTGTAAACGTCTATTACGGTAGCGTGGGTATGTTTGGAAATCCCCTTTATGCCTTTATATCTACGCTATGCGCGGTATTTTTGTGGCATACAGTTTTTACTGTTTGGTTTTATGAAAGGATAAAAAAATGTCAATGAGATTAAAAATGAATTTTTTCCGATACGTTGGCAAAAATCTTAAAAACGCAAAAATTATACTTGCATTTTTTATAATCGGAATCTGGAGTTTTCTTTGCGCGCAGGATTACGTAACAGGCGCGCTTATGATGGGAAATAGCCTTAACGTGTTAGAACCGTCAATATATCTTCTTTCCAATAAAGGTGTCGGTGCATTTTTGTTTATACTTTGCTTTATTTTTGCGTTTTCCGATATTCCCTTTGAAGACGGAATTTTAACATATTACGTTTACCGCAGAGGATATATTAGATGGTATCTGAATATTTTGTTGTTCGTAGTATTTGTGTCTTTTGCTTTTGTTATTTTGCCCGTAATTATAAGTGCGTTAGTCTGCGCAAAAGAAGGTTTTCTGTCTTTTTCTATATGGAGTCAGTCAGCGCGCTTGTCTGCTAACGGCGGAGCTCCTCAACTAAACTTTATTCCCGAAATTCCAATGAATTTTTTATCTTATGAACCTATAAAAGTGTTGCTCTTTTCGTCGGTTTTGACTTTTCTGCATTGCGCGTTAATTGCTATTTTATTGCTTTCTTGTAACTGTATATCCAAAAAACTATGGGGAATTATGGCAGTTACTTCATTGGAAACATCAGGATTTATGCTTTCAATATTAAAACTTGAGTTTGCAAAAATCTTGCCTTTTTTAAAGGCGTCGTTTTCATCCCAAACGGGATTTATAAATTCTCTTTTGTACTTTGGAATTGCTATTTTAGTTTTGTTTATTCTAAACCTTATGCTTATTAAAAACTACAGATTTGAATCAGGAGAAGCAAAATGAAGTTTTTTATAAATAACGTAAAACTACTGTTCAATTTCAGAATTATGCTGATAATAATTTTTTCTTTTTTTATAAACGTCTTTTATTCGGGAAAAAATTTTTCGCAAGTAATTTACGGGGTGGAAGAACCTTTTAATCTGAATACTGCAATACCGTATTTAGCATTGCTTTTACCCTTTTTTCTTATGACGGGCGCTTTTATTTCTCAGTATGATGATAATAAAATTTTTGTTATGTCAAGAATGAAAAAGAAAGCGTATCCTTTAAGTATATTATTGGTTCTTTTGTTTGCATCGCTTATATATTCTTCTTTTTGCGGAATGCTTTCGTATATAACGGGCGAAGAGCTTTCTAAAATTCTTTTAAGTATATTACTGTTGTTTTTTTATTTGCTTTTCCTTTCCAACGTTCAGCATGTAATTTATATTTTTACGAAAAATTCAATGGCGAGTATTTTGGTGCCTTTTGCGATAATAGTATCAGCACTGGTTTTTTATAAAAGTAATTTGTTAGGCTCGTGGGCAATGCTTAAAAGAAGCAACGTAATGAACGACAAAGGCTTTGAAATTGTCTGCGTTATAATTTTGGAATCAGTTTTAACAGTTATAATGAACTGTATATTTATTTTAAGGAGAGAAAACAAATGTTAATTGTAGAAGTAAAAAACGTCAGCTTAAAAATAAAAGATAAGGTCATATTAAATAACGTCAATTTAAGTATTGAAAAAGGAAGTGCCGTAGGATTAATAGGGGATAACGGCTCAGGAAAAACGATGCTTATGAAGTGCATATGCGGTTTTTTACGCTGTCAGAAAGGCGAAATAATTGTTAACGGAAAAAGAATAGGAAAGGATGTCGATTTTCCTGAAAATATGGGTCTGATAATTGAAACACCTGGATTTATTCCGTACTTTTCAGGCTATAAAAATTTAGAATATCTTGCTTCAATAAAGGGCAAAATATCAAAAAGCGAGATTATTAATGCTCTTGAAAAAGTCGGCTTGGAGCAGGAAATGAACAAAAAAGCAGGTAAATATTCTTTAGGTATGCGTCAGCGTTTAGGCATTGCGCAGGCAATTATGGAGGACCCCGATATACTTATACTTGACGAACCAATGAACGGCCTTGATTCTTTCGGTGTTGAAGTCGTAAGAGAACTTCTTCTTAATCTGAAACAAAAAGGCAAAACGATTCTTCTGACAAGTCATAATAAAGAAGACATTGACGTATTGTGCGATAAAGTCTATCGTATGGAAAAAGGAATACTTTTATAAAATCTCCCAAGGGAGATTTTTTTACTATTTACATTGTAGTCTTTATGTGGTATAATCTACAAGTATAAAAAACGCAATGGAGGAATTTTTGTATGAAGCTTAATTATAAACGCGTTTTGTTGGTTGGTATGGCATTCTTTCTTATCTCTGCTTTCTGGCAGGCATACGATGCCATCGTTCCCCTTATTTTAACCAATCATTTCGGACTTCCGCAAACAATTTCAGGCGCGGTAATGTCTATAGATAATGTTCTTGCGGTGTTTATGCTTCCTTTGTTTGGTGCTATTTCTGATAAAATAAATACACGCTACGGCAAACGCAAACCCTTTATTTTTGTAGGAACAATCATTGCCGTTATTGCCTTTGTTGCTCTTACGTTTATTGATAATTATCAGATTTCAAAACTCGTTGCCGAAAAAATTCCCGAACTGAATCAGGCGGAATTAATTCAGGAAACTACCTTAAACCTTACACTTCAGAATCCTTGGCCGCTTATGGGCTTTATTGCAACCCTTCTCGTTGTTTTAATTGCAATGGCAACTTTCCGTTCGCCTGCCGTTGCCTTGATGCCTGACGTTACCGTTAAGCCTTTAAGATCAAAGGCAAATGCAATTATAAACCTTACCGGTACTGCAGGCGGTATTATCGTTCTTGTATTAGGCATGGTTTTCTCAACTTCAAAAAATCATTATATGGAATATACCGGCTACGTAATGGCGGTATGTGCCGTTATGCTTTTAGGCTTCATTGTGTTTATGCTTTTTGTTAAGGAAAACAAATGGGCAAAAGAAATGGCTGAAGATACCGTAAAATACGGTCTTGAGGAAGAAGCAGAAGAAAACGGCGAAAAACGTAAACTTTCAAAAGGTGAGTTTAAATCATTAATTTTAATTCTTGCTTCTGTTGCGCTCTGGTATATTGGCTATAATTCCATTACAAGTAAATACTCCGTTTATGCAACGAACATTCTTGGTTTTGATTTTAATTTTACCTTAATTGTTGCACAGGCAGCAGCTATAGTTGCATATATTCCCGTTGGTATTATTGCAACCAAAATAGGCAGAAGAAAAACTATTTTAGCAGGCGTTTTAATGCTTGCAAGTGCCTTTGCAATCGGTCTGTTTATTACACCGTCAACACCTGAATTTATAATGTATCCCGTATTCAGCCTTGCAGGAATAGGTTGGGCAACCATTAACGTTAACTCATTCCCGATGGTTGTTGAACTTGCCAAAGCAGGCGACGTTGGTAAATACACAGGATATTATTATACTGCATCAAT
>JAZROC010000048.1:0-2302 GCA_045648525.1 Clostridia bacterium | reverse complement strand
TAGCCAAGAGTGTCCATACTGTAATAAAGCGCAGGCAAAAGAGTAGTTGTGCCGTGCTTTAAATGGTGCTGACTTGCCCTTTCAGGCTCGTCCTGAAAAAACACGTAGCCGTCGGAATGGGTATGGATATCAACAAAGCCAGGACCTACGTATAAACCCTTTGCATCAATAATTTCTGCATTTTTTGGAACTTCCAATTTTCTTGCTTCACCGAAATCCAATATTTTTCCGTCTTCTATAAGAATAACGCCTTTGGGTATATAGTGGTCGCGAAGAACTATAATTGCATTTATTATTGCCTTCATTATTTTATCTCCTCAAGAAGTTTTTTTCCTTCTTCAATAAGCAATTCAGCTACGCCTGCTTTGAAACTTGAACTTCTTGCTTCATATCCGCCTTCGTCATATGCTTCCTGCATAGGATAATAGCCTTCATCACCGTTTGTAAGACAGCAAGGCATAATAAGCGAAAAACCTTCCGTCGCCTTTATTCCTCTGCCAATGCCGGTAAAAGGCTCGCCTGCAATGCCAACAAAGGCAACGGGTCCGATTCGTAAACCGGTAAGATTAACGTCAAAGAAATCAGGACCGTTTTCAAGTTTAACCATTCTTCCGGCTTCGGCAACAACGGTTGTAAGCATCATTGCTTTATAGGGAATTTCATCATCTCTATTTTGCAAATGAAGTTCATAATACTTTTTAGCAAGGGGCATATCTTCGGGAGCAGGTCTGTTCGAGGGCACCTGAATTGGCTTAAGCTTGCCAAAAATTGATTCAACGTCAACATACTGAACCTTATGGAAAACCTGCATAACCGCACCTGCAACTACATAAGCAATGTGCTTTGCGTGACCATATCCACGGGAGACGTCATCAAAATCCATAAACATATCATTAAGGTCGCCACCGCGAGGATGAACGTTTACGTGATTAACGTCGCCCTGCGCACCGTTAAAGAATATACATTTTGTATTATCAATGGTTTTTTCAACAATACCCCTGAAAAGTGAGGGCCAGTCGCCTGAAATCATATTTCCGCCTACAACGTCAGGGTGGTTTGCAAAGTTTACAACTAAAACCGTTTCAGCATTTTCCCTGTCAAAACGAAGCACGTTTACGCTTTCGTCAACGTCGCCAACAGGTGCAACGATATCGGGGTTATCAACGCCCGGATTTGTTTTTATGCTTCCGTCTTTCATCAGAAATCTTCTGATAAAGGCAACGTTTTTTGCTTCAGAAATGCCAAAGCCCATTTTTGCAGGCTTTAAGTCGTTAACCGCCAGAACTGCCGCATCAACTGCCCGCTTAACAAAAAACTCAAAATACTCTTCTTCCAAAGAGCCTTTTTCAATTTCGCCTTCAGTAATGCCGGGGCCTGTATGAGTATGAGTTGCCGAAACAAAGATATAATCCTTTGTGATGCCTGTTTTTTCGGTTATCGCCTTTACGATTTTGTTAACTAACGGCACCTTTATATCACAAAGGTCGGCACAAATCATAACTGCGCAGTTTTCGCCGCTTTGGTAAGCAACAGCGTTTACTTCAAGGTCATCTAAAAAGCCTTGGGCTCTGCGCTCCAAAAAATAACCCGAAATATTAATATTAAGCATAGGATTAATGTTTAATCTTCCAAATCCGATTTTAAGATTATTCATAAAATTCTCCCGCGTACTGTAAATTTTATATACCTGCTTATATTATATCAAAAAATAATGGTAAAATAAATTGCATTTTTCAATATAAACATTGCATTTTTACCTTTATTATATTATATCATCCTTTTTATGTTATGTAAATATTAACACGTTCTATATTTCGTTGAATAAAGAAAGAACGGAAATTTCTTATATTATCCGCTTTTTGTTACGCAAAAATCTGCCTTTTCCATAATTACTTGAAAAAAAGAACGGAAAATTCCGTCCTTTTGGTATTAATTCAGTAATGTGAAGATTTTTCGTGCCCGACATTAAGAGTTTTTTCGCTCTAATCTGCAACATTTTAAGAGAGTGTAAAAAAACTTAAAAATCAGGCGAATAAGCGATTAAAGCCGAAGAAGTTTACAAAGCGGTAAATGACTGAGGTTTTATATCGTTTATGAACCGCAGTTTTAAGATTTTTTTACATTCTGCAATATAACTTCCAAAACTTTACTACAGCCCATATGTGCCCCACTATTTTTCATAGTTTCTGCATATTTGGCGCGGTCATCATAAAGCTCTTTGATGGAAGCAACAAGCAAATCTTCGGTAATTTCTTCCTCAAAAAGTTTTTTGCAGTAGCCCAAAGATTCAAATTCAAGAGTG
>JAZROC010000047.1:0-2867 GCA_045648525.1 Clostridia bacterium | reverse complement strand
CCATATTTTCATCAGAAAGGTTAGAAACCGTGTGCGTTACGCTGATGGGATATAAATCGCTAATATAAAAGAAAGCGGTTGTGAAGAGATATACGGTAACGGGCTCGCTTGCGTAGTATAATAAGGTTTCGCCTGATGCTCTGTCAATATAATCATATTCTAAAAACTCGTTATCCTCGTTGTAAACGTAATAGAAAAGTATGGTATCAACGCTTTCTTCAGCGCCTTCTGCCTTTACTTTCAGAATCTGATCTTTGCCAACGGTTGCTTTTGTAAGCGCACCGCATCTGATATCACCTGCATAGAGGTCAGGATCAACATCAAAACGAACACCGTTCTCTCTTATGGTGAAGGTTTTGTCGCCTTCGGTTGCGTAAGATGCCATGTTTTCAAAGGCGATAGTATCTTTGTGAGCAACTGCCACGATGTTAATGGAAACACCGTCAGAGTCAATGAATTCGGGAGTAGAATCGGTGCGGATATAGTATTCGTTTGAAGATTTGCTTTCAACGTCAAGCTTGTGAATCTCTTCGTCTTCACCGACAACAGCGTAGGCGTAAACGTATGAAACGGAGTAGTCTTCTTCTGCGGTAAGGGTGAAGTTGTAGGGAGTGTAGGCGTTATACTTGTTTTCGCCAATACTGTCCGAAGAAATGGAAACGTGTTTGCCTTCAAAAGTTACGGGAAGCAGATTTACGTTGCTTAAAGACGTAAGAGTAACGTTTGTATAAAGGGGAATATCTGTATCATAATAATTGAATTTTCCCATAAACACGTAAATGGTGCAGTCTTCTTTTGTTAAATATGAAACCTTTTCGACTAATCCGTAGTCCTCATAGAAGCAATCAATAAGCTCGCCCTTTGAGTTATATGCAAACATTATAAGAATTGCATCTATGACGTAATCGGTATTATATACTGAAGCGTTAAATAAAGTATTTTTTTCAACCTGATATTTTGAAATAACACCGTAGTGAAGGTGAAGACCGTTATTATCAGTATATTCAAAGGCAATTCCGTCGTTCATTGGAACAAAGCTTTCACCTTCGTAGGTTGCGTATTTATCCATATTTTCAGGAGTAATCTTTTCAGGCTGAGCAATAGCGTATATCTTTATTGCATAAGCACCGTCAATATCTTCCCAGGAAAGTTGGGGAGTAATAACGTAAGTATCCTCGTCAACGGGAAAAATTTCAAGATACTGGGTAAAAGCAGAACCTATTACGGTTGCATAGCAATATGATAATACGTAGCCTTCCTCAAGAACAAAGTCAAGAGTGTAGTCTTCTTGTAAATCGTACTTATCTTCACCAATTAAATCGGTGGAAATTGATACGTTTCTGCCTTCAAAGAGAACGTCAAGCTTATCTGTTTCAGCAAAGGAAACCATTGATACAACGGATAAAACTATCGTAAAAATGATTGTGAGTGACAAGAGTTTGGTAAAAAGTTTTTTCATTGGGGATCCTCCTTAGTTTTTCTAAAAAATATTATATAATATATGAAAGGGTAAAGTCAATATTTTTTTCTTAAAAGTATTGATTTTGTGGGGCGGAAGTGGTATAATTCTACGTAGTTAAAATGGAGGGAAATTTTTTATGAAAAAGTATTTATTATCTGAAAAAGGTAATTTTTATAAGGCGAATTTACATTGCCACACCAATATTTCCGACGGTAAACTTACTCCCGAAGAAATCAAGGAACATTATAAGAAAAACGGCTATTCCGTTGTAGCTTATACCGACCACGACGTTATGGTGCCTCACCCTGAACTTGACGATGAAAATTTTTTGGCTCTTTACGGCTACGAGGTTCAGCTTGATAAGTGGCACAGCGATGATTATGCCGATACTCAGACTTGCCATATCTGCTTAATTGCAATGAACAGAAGCGTTGATTATCCCGTTGCTTCTGCACGTACGGGCTATAAGGTGGGAAATGCCGTAAATTACGTGCACTATCTTAAATTCCGCGATGACCAGCCTGATTTTGAAAGAGAATATTCTGTTGAATGTGTAAACAAAGTTTTTAAAGAGGGCAGAGAGCAGAATTATTTCGTAACCTACAATCATCCCACCTGGTCGCAGGAAGGTTATGAAATTTATTCGAAGTACGAGGGGATGCACTGTATGGAAATATTCAATAACGGTTGCAATCTTGACTATTTTGAATATAATCACCGCGTTTATGACGATTTATTAAGGCAGGGCAAGCGCATTTTCTGTATGGCTTCTGACGATACCCATTGCCATTACCCCATCGGTCACGCGAAAAACGATTGTTGCGGTGGCTGGGTAAATATCAAGGCTGAAAAATTAGAGTATGAAGCAATTACTAATGCTCTTAAAAAAGGCGATTTCTATTCTTCAACGGGACCTGAAATAAAGAGCCTTTACGTTGAAGACAATAAAATTTTCGTTGAAACCTCACCTGCTCAAAAGATTCTTTTTACAACTGCAAGAAGAAAAGCATTCAGCTATCTTGCAGACGATAAACCCGTAACTATGGGTGAATTCGGTTTACAGAAAGAAGATATTTACGTGCGTGTGACCGTATTTGATGAATTCGGCAACCACGCTGACACCAACGCATATTTCGTTGATGAACTTTTGGAGGGATAAAAATGTTATACAAGAAAAAGGACGAAAAAGCATTATCCGATGAGCTTTTTAAAAATCCTACAAGTGAATTTCGCGGTGCTCCCTTCTGGGCGTGGAATACGAAGCTTGATGATGAAACCTTGCTTGAGCAGATAGATATTTTCAAGGAAATGGGTATGGGCGGTTTTCATATGCACGTGCGCACAGGTATGCAGACTACCTATCTTAACGATGAATTTATGCACTTTGTAAAGCTTTGCAACGAAA
>JAZROC010000046.1:0-3470 GCA_045648525.1 Clostridia bacterium | reverse complement strand
GCCCGGCAAAGGTATTGCCACAAATAAAAATACGCCTACAACCGATGCCCAGATTTTTGCGGTTTCGTTATTTGAATTTTTAAGTTTGCCTTCTAATTTTTCGCCTTTCTTTTTGCCGTGGCTTTCAAGCTTTTCAACAAGATTCTTAAAAAGGCGGGTGCTTTTCATCCAGTTAAAAATGGGGCGCAGTAAAAATAACAGTACAAGGGTAACTGCAAATGCACCTAACTGGGAAAGAATAAAAAGCTCAACGGTGCCTAATTCCTTAAAGAAAACGTCACCGATTACTATTGCATAACGTGATTCAATTACCGGCACGCAGGAAAGAAAAATAATGATAAGCTGGTGCCAGAAACGTGAAAAAAAGCCGATAGATGCCAATGCTGCAAACATAAAAATGTCTCCTTAAAACGATTTATTATATTATATAATATATTTCCGTTTAAGTCAAATATGAATGTCGGGTACGAAAATTCTTCGCATTACTGTGTTGCAGGCGGGATAAAAACTCCGTCATTTATGGGTTTGTAAACTTCCTCGTTTTTGTCCACCTGCGCCTTGTACTGCGAATTTTCTCGCGCCCTTGTTTTTTTTGATTGGTTGGTGTAAAAAAAGCGGGCGGATATCATCCACCCGCATATAAAATTGCGCAACATTTTTCCGCAAGGAAAAATATATCGTACGCGTTAGCGTATTTTGCAAATTCCGTCAGGAATTATTCGCTTCTCAATGCAACAACGGGGTCCTTCTTGGCGGCAAGTTTTGCAGGGAAAAGTCCTGCAATTACGGTCAAAAGTATGCTTATTAAAAGTAGTGCCACCGCGCCCTGCCAGGGAAGGTATGCCGTAAGAGTTGAAATATCTGTAACGTAACGGATAATTGCGTTGGCGGGAATACAGATTAATACGGTAAAGAGAATTCCCATTGCGCCTGAAATAAAGCCGATTATGAGAGTTTCGGCATTAAACACGCGTGAAACGTCTTTCTTCGATGCACCGATTGCGCGGAGAATACCGATTTCCTTTGTGCGCTCAAGCACCGAAATGTAGGTGATAATGCCAATCATAATTGACGAAACTACCAACGAAATTGATACGAAAGCAATTAACACGTAAGTTATTGCGTTGATAATGGTGGTAACTGACGACATAATTAACTGAACGTAGTCGGTGTAGGTTATCTGCTTTTCTTCAGGCAGATTTTCGTTGTATTCAGTAATTATTTCCTTGATTGCGTCCTTATCGTTGAAAGTTGAAACGTAAATGTTAATTGATGAGGGGCTTTCAATATCGGCAACACCAAGAACTTTAAAGTTATCCTTTAAGGTAGAAGCGGAGGTTTTAGGTGGCATACATGCATCGTAGGCTTCCACGATTTTTTCGTCTGAAAGTGTGGGATAGTATCCATCAAAGGCACCTGCAAGTTTTAAAACCGTTGCTTTTACGTCCTTGCCTGCGTAGGGAGCATAAAGAGTCTTGGCTTCTTCCGTTGCCAGCGAATTTACGATTACGTCAATTTCGGCATCGGTTTTGCCCATTAAAAATGCCATAACGTTCTGCTCGGTCAATGCTGTGGTTTTAGTGTATTTTGAAACGATATAGCCAAGTTTGGTAGTTCTGTCGGGCAGGTTCTTTAAAATCTGCATTGTAAAGGGTTTAAGTTCGTCCTCTGTGGGCGTTGATGCCACTGCTTCTGCCATTTTTTCGGCTGTTTGCTTCTGCTGTTCAATAAGCATCTGCCTGATGGAATCTTCAACCATTTTTCTTAATTCCTCGTCAGAATATTCGGAAATAAAGGATTTTATTGATTCCTCGTCAACACCTGCCGCGGCGGAATACTGTTCAAAAATCATTTTTTCAAGTGAGGCTCTGTCGGGGTACTGCGCCATATACTGATTAACTGATTCCTGAAGGCTCTTGCTGTCGGGCACGGAAAGAATGGTCTTATACATTTCTGCCTTTTTGTCAGGGGAAAGCGAACTGAAATACGTGCGCATTTCGGTGGCTTTTTCTGAAAGAGTCAAGTCCTTTGCTTCGTCAAGGACGAAGGGCAGACCTGTGAAAATATCGGTTTCAGGAGTTTTGTCCTGCGCTTTTTTGATTTCCGAATTGTTGGCATATTCAATTAAATATTGGGTCAATGCGTTGGTGTAATAAAGAGATGCGCCACCGCCTGATACGTTGGCATCTTCTTTGGGACGGACGATGCAGGAAATTTTAAGGTCAAGACCTTTGGAAATTCTTACGTCCATTGTGTCAGTTTTGTCGGTAACGTCCTCCCAGATTCCGTCACCGTCGGTGTCGGCATAAAAATCAGTTGATGAAATTATTTTAAGGGGGATTTTTGTAATTTCCTCATAAGTGAAACTTTTTGTTTCCTGCGTAACCTCGTCACCGCGCTGTGCCGCAAGAGTGTCAGACATAAGTTTTTCGGTGGTAACAAGACCTAATGCGTGCAAGGTGATATCGGTGATTTCGTTGTTTTTGTCTAAAACAAGCACAAGGTCGGTTTTATCGGTGGGCCATTGACCGTAAACTTTTTCGTACTGCTCAAGGGTAATGTCCGAAATAAGCTCACCGTTTTTGCCCGGAAGCAATTCTGACCAGGTGTTATAACTTGAAAAGCCTGATGACATCTGTCCCATCATACTTGTGGAGGACATCTGGTTGGCGGAATCGCCTGACAATGAAGAGAAAACCTCCATAATATCTGATTTCTGGTACTTGCCCTCGGTAGTTTTTGCGTAAATGTTCATCGGTACGGAATACAGGTATTGTATTGTGCGCACGTGGTCTTTTATTGCGGTTTCACCGCTTTCAAAATGATTTTTAAGGCTTTTAAGGTCGTTGATGATAACGCTTGCGTTGTTCATTGTGTTGGCAAGGTCATACATTACCGAGCTTGCATAAACTTTGTCAAGGTCGTGGTCGTGATTCTTTTCTTCAGAGCCCATAATGTTCGTAATAAGGCTTGACATATCCATTTGCTCGGAAAGAATCTGCACGGGGTAAGAGGATAAAGTTTCCTCCTGCACCTGATTTATATATGCGTTTACACCGCTTGAAAGGGCAAGAATCAGCGCAATGCCGATTATGCCTATTGAGCCTGCAAAACTCGTTAAAAAGGTTCGCGCTTTTTTCGTCATTAAGTTGTTTAAGGAAAGGGAAAGGGCGGTGAAAAGACTCATTGATGGCTTTTTGATTTTCTCTTTTTTGTCCTCTTCCTCAACACCGTCAAAGGCATTGGTGTCCGATACAACTAAACCGTCCTTTAATTTTACAATTCTGTTTGCGTAAGTCGGATCGTAGCCATGTCGTTCTGTGAGCCAAGGAGTTGCTACTCCAATTTGTCTTCCTAAGACCGCTTGGCCTCCGACTTGATTTTCTCTTTTTTGTCCTCTTCCTCAACACCGTCAAAGGCATTGGTGTCCGATACAACTAAACCGTCCTTTAATTTTACAATTCTGTTTG
>JAZROC010000045.1:0-5660 GCA_045648525.1 Clostridia bacterium | reverse complement strand
AATTGAACCGTCCTTTAAAACGGAAATGCTCTTTAATAAAACCTCAAAATCGTTACCGTTATTATCGGTAATTTTCAAGTCTTTTATGGTTACGCCTGCAAATTCAGCACTTGCAAGGGGGCAGGAAAATTCAATATAGGTCTTATTATCAAAATCGACCTTTGAATATTTGGCTTTTTCAATACTTTCTAAAGTTTCCAGAAACTTTTCGTCTAATGAAAAACTTTTTTCAACAATTATTTCACTTTGTGACGGATGCACACTGCCAAGTCGCTTAAAGGTATCCGTAAAATTTTCGGGATTCCCCTTTTTCGTTACGGTAAAATCCTCCGCTTTGCCGTTAAACATCGAAATATAGTTTTCGTATAAAACGGCATAATCGTCACTACTGACAAGGGAAAGAGTTTCCTGATGCTTATAGCGGTCGTTTTGCTTAAGCCAGAAATCACCGTTTGTAATTACGCTTGTCAAAGCAAAAACCGCCATAAAAAAGGTAAGGCTTAAGCCAAGCACAATACCCGAAAGCCGTGAAAGAAAGGTTAATTTTCTTTTCATTACTTATCCCTCTTGCCTAAATATGCGCGGATAAACATTTCAAGGTCACCGTCCATAACCGCCTGAATATTGGCAGTTTCGGCATTGGTACGGTGGTCCTTTACCATATTGTAGGGGTGGAAAACGTATGAACGAATCTGGCTTCCCCACTCAATTTTCTTAATGTCGCCACGAAGTTCAAGCTCTTTTTCTTCCCTTTCGCGTTCGCGAAGTTCGATAAGCTTTGAACGAAGCATATTCATAGCAGTTTCGCGGTTCTGTATCTGTGAACGCTCCTGCTGACATTGCACGATTATGCCCGTAGGCTTGTGGATAATACGGATAGCAGATTCAGTTTTGTTAATGTGCTGACCGCCTGCACCCGTTGAACGACGTGTTTCAACTTCAATATCTTCAGGGGGAATAACAATGGTGTTATCCTCTTCGATTTCAGGCATAACTTCCAAGGAAGAAAATGACGTATGTCTTCTTGCGTTGGAGTCAAAGGGCGAAATTCTGACTAAACGGTGAACGCCCTTTTCCGCCTTTAAAAAGCCGTAAGCGTTGGTGCCTGATGCCCTGAAGGTAACGCTTTTCGTGCCTGCTTCGTCACCTGCAAGATAGTCAAGAATATCAACCTGATAGCCTGATTTTTCGCAATATCTTCTGTACATTCTGAAAAGCATATCAGTCCAGTCCTGCGCCTCGGTACCGCCTGCACCTGCGTGAAGCGTTAAAATAGCGTTGTTCATATCATATTCGCCTGTAAGCATTGTTTCAAGCTGAAGTTTTTCAACGCGAGTTTCCAACAAATCAAGCTCTCTGCCGACCTCGTTGGCGGTGTCCTCATCATCCATTTCGATGCCAAGCTCAATCATCGTCAAAATATCTTCAAGGCTTTTGTTAAAGGAGTCAAGCTCCTTCACCTTGCTTTCAAGGGAAGCAAGCTCCTTATTCTTTTTCTGTGCTTTTTCCTGGTCAAGCCAGAAGTCAGGCTCAGCCATTTCCTCGTTAAGCTCTAAAATTCTCTCTTTCATCCCTTCCGGGTCAAAGAGATTCACCTGCCAATTTGATATTTTCAGCCGCCTGATTTGCGCGCTGTTTATAGGAATCGAATTCTATCAAATTTATCATCTCCTTATGGGTCTATGTGCCCTTAATTTATTTTCCGCAACATTGCTTATATTTTTTACCGCTACCGCAGGGGCAGGGGTCGTTTCTGCCAATTTTCTGGCTTTGTGCCTGATTGCTTGCCTTTTTAGGACGTTCAGGCGCGCCTGAAGTGCTTTCGCTTGTTACTTTATGCACCTTTGGCTGAATATTTACCATTGCGTTGAAGGCAAAACGCACGGCATCCTCCTGAACCATTCGGTTCATTTCCTCGAACATATCAAAGCCTTCGATTTTATATTCTTGCAACGGGTCGCGCTGTGCCATTGAGCGAAGAGATATGCCCTGCTTCAACTGATCCATCTGGTCGATGTGGTCCATCCAATGACGGTCAACGGACTCAAGCAACGCAAAACGTTCAAGCTCTTTAATATCAAGACCTGCTTCCTCAAAATCCTTTATGCGCTTTAAGTATCTTTCGGTGGCAAGTGAGCATGCCTTTTCGATAATGTTATTACGTGAAAGACCTTTGAACACAGTTGCATCAACTTCTCGCGGAAGGCAGATGTGCTTAAGCTCCTCGGTCATACCCGAAAGATTCCAGTCCTCTTGCTTCTGGTCAGCAGTAAAGATATTGACAACCCTTTCAATAACCCTGTCCTTCATTCTTTCGATGGTAGCCGAAACGTCCTCACCATCAAGAACGCGACGACGGTGGGCATAGATAGTTTCGCGCTGTGTATTCATAACGTCATCATACTGTAAAACGTTTTTACGTATTGAGAAGTTTCTGCTTTCAACGCGTTTTTGAGCGTTTTCAATGCTCTTTGACAAGATACCCGCTTCAAGAGCCATATCGCCCTCAAGTGCTTTGCCTGCTATCGCCTGCATTCTGTCACCACCGAAAAGGCGCATAAGGTCGTCCTCAAAGGAAATGAAGAAACAGCTTGAGCCGGGGTCACCCTGACGGCCTGCACGTCCGCGAAGCTGGTTATCAATACGTCTTGATTCGTGACGTTCAGTACCTAAAATGCAAAGACCGCCTGCTTCAACAACCTTTTCGTGTTCTTCATCGGTAAGTTTTTTATACTGTGCCAGAAGTGCGTTATATTTTTCTCTTAAATCAAGAATTTCCTCATCGTCAGTTTTCTGATGTCCTGTTGCAAGGTCGATTTTATCGTCCTCATAGCCCTGACCCTTAAGGTCCTTTCTTGCCATAAAATCGGGGTTACCGCCTAAAAGAATATCGGTACCACGACCTGCCATATTGGTTGCAATGGTAACGGAATTAAGTCTGCCCGCCTGAGCAACGATTTCCGCTTCCTTTGCGTGATGCTTTGCATTTAAAACCTCGTGCTTAATGCCTCGACGTCTTAAAAGCTCGCTTAAAACCTCGGAAATTTCAACTGAAACGGTACCAACAAGCACAGGCTGACCTGTTTTGTGACGCTCGATAACCTCTTCAACAACTGCGTTGAATTTATCTTTAACGCTTTTATAAATTCTGTCGTTTAAGTCTTTACGAATCATAGGCTTGTTTGTGGGTACGCACACAACGTCAAGCTTATATATGCCCTGAAATTCTTCTTCCTCGGTCTTTGCAGTACCGGTCATACCTGAAAGTTTTTTATACATTCTGAAATAGTTCTGATAGGTTATTGTTGCCAAGGTCTGATTTTCTCTTTCGATTTTAACGTTTTCCTTAGCTTCAATAGCCTGATGCAAGCCTTCAGAATATCTTCTTCCCTCTAAAATACGGCCCGTAAATTCATCAACGATTTTAACCTGACCGTCGTCGGAAACAACGTAGTCACGGTCGCGTTTAAAAAGGAAGTTAGCCTTTAAAGCCTGATTGATATGGTGGGCAATTTCGGTATTATCGGGATTTGAAAGGTCCTCGATACCCAATGCTCTTTCAACCTTGGCAACACCTGTTTCGGTCAGCGAAACGGTTCTTGCCTTTTCGTCAAGGGTGAAATCGTGTTTAAGACGCTCTTTTTCATATTCCTCATCAAATTCTTCAAGCTTTGATGCTTTTTCCTTTTCCTGAATACCCGTAAAATTCTTAACAACCTGATTAGCCTTTACGTACATTTCAGAGGACTCCTGCCCTGCGCCTGAAATGATTAAGGGAGTTCTTGCCTCGTCGATTAAGATACTGTCCACCTCGTCAACGATAGCAAAGAAAAGTTCTCTCTGTGAACGGTCAGAGCCGTGCTTTGCCATATTATCACGAAGATAGTCAAAGCCAAACTCGCTGTTAGTGCCGTAAGTAACGTCGGCATTGTAAGCGTTCTGCCTGTCGGTTTTGTCCATCTGGTTATAAATATTGCCAACGGATAAGCCAAGGAAATTAAAGAGCTTGCTCATCATTTCAGACTGATAGCCTGCAAGATATTCGTTAACGGTAACGATATGCACGCCCTTACCTGCGATAGCGTTAAGATATGCAGGAAGAGTTGCAGTAAGAGTTTTACCTTCACCTGTTTTCATTTCGGCAATTCTGCCCTGATGAAGAACTATACCACCGATAAGCTGAACGTGGAAAGGCTTTTGACCTAAAACGCGCCACGCGGCTTCACGGCAAACGGCAAAGGCTTCAGGAAGAAGATCATCAAGATCCTCCTTACCGCTTTTGTATCTCTCTTTAAATTCTTCCGTTTTGTTTCTTAATGCGTCATCTCCAAGACCCTGCATATAGCCATCAAGAGCCTCGATTTTTGCCGCAATTTTCTCAAGTTTTTTTAACTGACTTTTCGTATTATCGCCAAGTCCTAAAAATCCCATTATGTTCTCCTTAAATGTTTAAATATGCCTTAAGGTCGGCTACTCTGTCAGTATCCTCCCACTTAACGCTTAAATCTTCTCTGCCCATATGACCGTATGCAGCAACCTGCTTATACTGGGGCTTTCTTAACTGAAGTGTTTCAATAATTGCCGCAGGGCGCATATCGAAAAGCACGTTTACTGCCTCTGCAATTTTATCTTCAGACACAACGTTGGTGCCGAAGGTTTCAACTAAAACAGATACCGGCTTTGCCACACCAATGGCATAGGCAAGCTGAACCTCGCACTTTTTAGCCGCACCGCTTGCAACGATATTTTTTGCAATATAGCGGGCAAAATATGCAGCGGAACGGTCAACTTTAGTGGGGTCCTTTCCTGAAAAAGCACCGCCGCCGTGACGGGAATATCCGCCGTAGGTATCAACTATAATCTTTCTTCCCGTAAGACCTGAATCGCCCTGAGGTCCGCCGATAACGAATCTGCCCGTGGGGTTAATAAAGAACTTCGTATTTTCGTCAATCATATTTTCAGGCACGATAGGTTTAATAACGTGTTCGATAATATCGCGTCTTAAATCTTCCATTTCAATTTCAGGCGCATGCTGACTTGAAACTACGATAGCATCAACGCGAACGGGTTTTTCATCGTGATACTCGATTGTAACCTGAGTCTTGCCGTCAGGACGGAGATATGAAAGAGTGCCGTTTTTGCGCACAAGCGTTAACTGCTTTGCAAGCTTATGGGCAAGTGAAATGGGCAGGGGCATAAGCTCCTTTGTTTCGTTACAAGCATAGCCGAAGATAATACCCTGGTCGCCTGCACCCGTTGAGAACTTTTCGTCCTCCTCACCGTTTTTCTTTTCAAGTGCCGAAGATACACCCATTGAAATATCAGGCGACTGCTTATCCAATGCCGTAAGCACACCGCAGGTATTGCCGTCAAAGCCGTACTTTGCGCGGTCATAGCCGATTTCAAGAACCGTATCCCTTGCGATTTTCTGAATATCTATTTGCGCGGTTGTGGTAATTTCACCCATTACAACAATCAGACCTGTTGTGCAGGAAACCTCACATGGAACGCGTCCCGTTTCGTCCTCTTTTAAAATTGCGTCAAGAACGCTGTCGGAAATCTGGTCGCAAATTTTATCAGGATGTCCCTCAGTAACGGATTCAGATGTAAAGAAATATTTTTTCATATGTATTTTCCTCCTTTTAGGCATAATACTGCTA
>JAZROC010000044.1:0-8239 GCA_045648525.1 Clostridia bacterium | reverse complement strand
AGCACACTACACGTCATTGCGAACTTGTAAGGTTTGATGATGAAAAATGGCTTGCTGATACTCCGGGCTTTTCCTTGTTGGAAGTCCCCGAACTTTCTGTTGAAGATTTTATAAAACTGTATTATGAGTTTGATGAATTTTCAGAAAATTGCAGGTTTATAGGTTGTAATCACGTAAATGAGCCTGATTGCGCAGTTAAAAAGGCGGTAGAAGAAGGAATACTTTCGCCTGAAAGATATGCGCGTTATAAAGAACTTTATGAAGAAGTAAAAGAAAAATGGAGGAAGAGATATGATTAAGATTTCACCAAGTATTTTGGCTGCTGATTTTTCACAAATGGGCAAACAAGTTGAATTTATTGATAAGTGCGGGGCAGATATGATTCATTGTGACGTTATGGATGGTATGTTTGTTCCCAATATTTCCTTTGGACCTGATATGATTAAGGCTTTTAGAAAATATACAGAAAAACCTCTTGATGTTCATTTAATGATAGAAAAGCCTGAACGTTACATAGATAATTTTGTTGATGCAGGTGCTGATTTTATTACGATTCACTATGAAGCATCGCCGCATCCGCACAGAACATTAGGTTATATAAAGTCAAAGGGTGTAAAATCAGGCATCGTATATAATCCCGGAACACCGCTCGATTCCTTAAAGCATCTTTTGGATGTGGTTGATATGGTGCTTCTTATGTCGGTTAATCCGGGCTTTGGCGGACAGAAGTTTATTCCGGCGACAATTGAAAAAATTAAGGAAGCCAAAGAAATAATTGGTGACAGAGATATTCTGCTTGAAGTTGATGGCGGTGTAACCGAACAAAATGCACCATTAATAAAGCAGGCAGGTGCCAACGTTCTTGTAGCTGGAAGTAGTGTTTTTTCAGCGGCAGATCCGGCAAAAGCTATTGAAAATATAAGAAACAATATGTAACATAAAAATCCTTCTTTGTATATTATACAAAAGGAGGATTTTTTTATGAAAAAATTATTTTTTCGTTTCAACTTGTTAGGACTAATATGCATTTTAGCCGGAATTACCTTTATCATTTTTAACATACCCTTGTATATGTGGCTTATTGTTTTAGGGGCAGTTTTAATTATTCTTGGCATTTGCCTGTGTAGATAGGGGTGGGATAGTGAAAATTATATGTATAAAAGCGCCTAAAATATTAAAAAATCTACTTATGAAAATTGTTTCTTCAAATAGTAAAAAAACTATTGAAAAAAAGCTTGTCAAGTGATATAATAAACGTAAATGAATATACGGAGGTATTTTTACATGGCTGATAATATTATTACAAGACCTGAAGCAGGCGGTTCCATTTCATATTCTGAGGACGTTATTGCTATTATTTCGGGTTTAGCTGCGTCAGAAATTCAGGGCGTTGCAGGAATGAGTGGAGATATAAAAAGTGGCATTGGCGAACTTTTAGGTCGTAAAGACTTAAGTAAGGGTATTAAGGCAACTATCGCAAATGAAGAAGTTACTATTGATATCAACATTATTGTAGTGTATGGTTCGATTATTTCTGATGTTGCTCTTGAAATTCAAAAAAGCATCAAGCGTGCAGTTGAAGGTATGACAGGCTTAAAAGTAATGGGCGTTAACGTATTTATACAGGGCGTTCAGGTTAATAACGACAAAAAGTAAGGCGGATAATAAAATGAAAATCGGCGAAAGATTGTTGCTTGTTTTTATGACAATAGTATTTTTTGCTATTGTTTTGTGTATCGGTGTTTGCGTTTGGAGTTATAGAGTCCATGATTTTATATCTTTTTATGTTGGTAGCTCCATTTTTGTTAAAATTTCCATTTCTGCAGTTTTACTTATTCTGCTTGTTTTATCATTCAGAAGTATGTTGGTTTCAACAGAAAAGAAAAAATCAAATTCAGCACTTGCCGCATCAACAAACGAAGGCGGAATATACATAAACCTTGATACCATTAACGAACTTGCCGCAAAAGCAGTTAAAAAAATTGAAGCAGTTCGTGAAATGAAGGTTAAAACTCTTATGGCAGAAGATGGTGCAAATATTGCAATTAAGATTGCACTTTCTCCTGAAAGTGTTATACCTGAAGTTTCTGCACAGGTTCAGCAAAGTGTTAAAAGTGATATTGAAACATTATGTGGAATTGCTGTAAAAAAGATTAATATTCAGGTTGATAATTCTTTATACATTCAAAAATAAAATAAATTAAGAGCGGGTTTTCTCGCTCTTTTGTAAATACATTGGAGGATATAATGGCAAAAAACACAAATCCAAGAAGCCGTGCCAGAGAAATTGCATTCAAACTTATTTTTGAAGATATGTTTGGTACAAGCACCGCGGCTGATATGTTAGGGCTTCTTTTTGAAGAAGAGATTAATTGGAAAGAAATAAGCGAAGAAAACGTTTCTTATATTGAATGGATTCGTGAAAAAACAAAAGAAAACAAGGAAGAAATTGATAAAGTTATTTCAGGCTTCGCAAAAGGTTGGACAATCGAAAGAATGAACAGGGTAGACGTTTCTATTTTGCGCCTTGCAATTTGCGAAATAATCTATCGTGATGACGTTAATACGGGTACGGCAATAAATGAAGCTGTTGAACTTGCAAAGAAATATTCCTCTGACGAAGGTCCTTCATTTATTAACGGTATTTTAGGAGCATATGTCAGAAGTTTATGATTTTTTTAGGTATTGATACAAGTTGTTATACGACCTCTGTTGCCGCTGTTGACGAAAATGGCAACCTTGTTTCACATAAACGCAGAATTCTATCTGTTGCAGAGGGTGAAAGAGGGTTAAGACAGAGTGAAGCTTTTTTTAAACATATAAATAATTTTCCTGAACTTTATAAAGATTTACTTTTAAATTTTGACCCCAAAGATATTGCGGCAGTTTGTGTAAGCACTCAACCAAGAGGGCTTACAAATTCATATATGCCTGTGTTTTTTGCAGGTCGAAGGTTAGCGGAAAGCATTGCGATGAGCCTTAATGTACCGCTTTTTGCAACTGACCACCAGCAAGGGCATATTCAGGCGGCAACGTATGGTGTTGAAATGCCAAAGGATAAATTCTGCGCAGTGCATCTTTCAGGTGGCACAACGGAAGTTTTGTTGGTTAAAGAAACGGAAACAGAATATAAGGCAAAGATAATTGCGGCAACAAAAGATATTAATGCGGGGCAGTTAATTGATCGTCTTGGCGTGAAGATGGAACTTGGTTTTCCTGCAGGAAAAGAAGTTGATAAACGTGCCTGTTTATATAAAGATGCAAAAATTGTTCTGCCTATAAGTGCAACATTTGATGGTTGCAATTTTTCCGGAACAGAAGCGGCTGCAATAAGAGAATATGAAAACGGTGCAAAAATTGATGCTGTTTGTGAAGCTGTTATGTCGTCAATAACGAGAACGCTTGCCAAAATGGTAGGTGGTGCCGCATACTATGCAGGTGTAGGGGACGTTTTAATGGCAGGCGGAGTATCTTCAAGTGAATACTTGCGTAAGTTTTTGCCAATTTATCTTGAGAAAAAAGGTATGAACGTTAACCTTAAGTTTTCACCTGTTGAGTTTAGCTCGGATAATGCAGTCGGTGTTGCATTACTTGGTAGAAAAAAATATTTATTCAGAGGTAAAAATGATACTTGACGGAAAAGTTTTATCAAAAAATATAAAAGATGATTTGAAAAAAATTATAGAAAATAGCGGCAAGAAAGTTGCACTTGCTGTTGTTCTTGTAGGCGAAGACCCTGCGAGCTGTATCTATGTTAGAAATAAGACCAACGATTGCCGCGAAATCGGTGTTGAATCCCTTGAATATAAATTGCCTGAAACAACTTCACAGGAAGAACTTATGGCTCTTATTGATAAGCTTAATAATGACGATAACGTACATGGGATTTTAGTGCAGTTTCCTCTTCCTGAAGGCCTTGATGAAAGTGCTGTTGTTAAGGCTATTTCTCCTGCAAAAGATGTTGACGGTTTTTCTAAAATCAACATTGGCGGTGTTTTGATGAATGATTCTGATGCGTTTGTTTCTTGCACACCCGCAGGAGCATTGGAGTTAATTAAATCAAGCGGAATTGAAATTACAGGCAAAAATGCAGTTGTTGTTGGTAGAAGCAACAATGTAGGCAAACCGATGGCGTTGTTATTGTTAAATGAGGGAGCTACGGTTACTGTATGTCATTCTAAAACAAAAAATTTAGCAGAAGTAACAAAAAATGCGGATATACTTGTTTGTGCAGTTGGAAAGGCACATATGATAACTGCAGATATGGTAAAAGATGGTGCAGTTGTTATTGATATCGGAATAAGCAGAATTGACGGTAAGCAGATTGGCGACGTTGATTTTGAAAATGTTAAAGATAAAGCATTTGCAATTACACCTAATCCTGGCGGCACAGGTCCAATGACTCGTGCAATGCTTATGTATAACACTGTCAAAGCGGCAGGTTTATTATGATTAATGAAGTAGCAATTACCGTTTCACAATTAAATAAACGTGTTAAAACTATTTTGAATAATGACCCATATTTGGGTGAGGTTGTTGTAATAGGCGAAATTTCAGGCTTTAAACGACATTCTTCAGGTCATATATATTTTACGCTTAAAGATGAAAGCGCTGCCGTAAGGTGCGCTTTTTTTAAACCATATGCGTTATATGCATCAAAAGAACTTAAAGACGGTATTCGTGTTCGTGTAACTGCCTTACCTACGTTATTTGAAAGAGACGGTCAGTTTCAATTAAACGTTTACAAAGTGGAGCCGGAAGGCAAAGGCGACTTGTATTTTCAGTTTGAACTTTTGAAAAAAAAGCTTCTTGATGAAGGATTGTTTGACGAAAAATATAAAAAAGAGATTCCGCCTTTTGTAAAAAAGATAGGTGTTGTAACTTCGCCCACCGGTGCGGTTTTTAGGGATATTGTTAATGTTGCAACGCGGCGATGTCCAGAAATTCAGATAGTTCTTGCACCTGTTGCAGTTCAAGGCGAAGATGCGCCACGTTCTATTTGCACAGGAATAAAAGCCATTGATGAAATTGATGACGTTGACGTTATTATTGTTGGGCGCGGCGGTGGTTCAATAGAAGATTTATGGTGCTTTAACGATGAAACAGTTGCTCGCACAATTTTTGCTTGCTCTAAACCAATTATATCGGCTGTAGGACACGAAACAGATTTTACCATTGCTGATTTTGTTGCAGATTTAAGAGCACCAACTCCTTCGGCTGCCGCGGAACTTGCAACTTTTGATTATTTTGAAATTGTTGAAACTCTAAACTATTTTGAAAGAAATCTTTGCAATTCCATTGATGAAATTTTAAAAGAATACAAGTATAAAATTAAAAATTATTCCTATGAATTTCAGGACCCACAGAACATTATAAAAAATTATAAACATAGACTTGATATTTTGAAAATTCGCCTTTTTGATAGTATTGATATAGATGAAAATAAAAGCAAATTTTTTAGTTTATCTTCAAAATTAGATGCCTTAAGTCCCTTAAAAGTTTTGGCACGCGGATATTCTGTTGTACAAAAAGAAAATGGTCAGATTGTAAAAGACGAATCACAAGTAAAAAGTGGTGAACAAGTAAATATCAGGTTAGATAAAGGTGAGATAAAAGCGGAGGTTATAAAGTGAAAAACATTGAAGAAATGACTTTGGAAGAAGCAATGAAAAATTTAGAAAGTACTGTTGAAAAATTGGAAAAATCAGAGCTTTCTTTGGAAAAATCTATTTCAATTTTTGAACAAGGAATAAAACTTGTTGCTCATTCAAAAAAACTTCTTGATAGCTTTGAAAACAGGATAACTGTTTTGAAAAAAGAAAACGGAATGTTAAAAGAAGATAAAATGGAGATCTCTGAAGATGAATAACGTGCTTGATAAAATAGAATATTACAGTCAAATTGTTAATAAAAAAATGGATGAATATATCAGAAATGATGAGATTCCGTTAAAAATGCAGGAAGCAATGGCTTATAGCGTTTTTGCAGGAGGAAAACGTCTTCGTCCGGCATTAGTGCTTGCGGCATGTGAATTGTTTGGTGGCAACATTGAAAAAGCTCTTCCTTTTGCTTGTGCCATTGAGTTTATTCATACATATTCTCTTATACATGATGATTTGCCGGCACTTGATAATGATGATTACAGACGAGGCAGACTTACTTCTCACAAAATATTTGGCGAAGATATGGCGATTCTTGCAGGTGATGCACTTTTAAGTTATGCCTTTGAAATTATGGCTGATGCAAGTATTGATAAAGAAAGTATTTCGGCAACAAGATATATCACCTATGCGGCAGGCGCAAAAAAAATGGTTGCAGGGCAGTGGGTTGACGTTAGTTCAAACGGCGTGAATATTGATTTTGAAAAAATGGAATATATTCACCTTAATAAAACGGCGGCAATGATAATAGGTGCAATAAAAGCAGGTGCTGTCTGTGGTGGTGCAGATATGAGAAATATTGAAATTATGGGTGAATATGCGAAGGAGATAGGCTATACTTTCCAAATTATTGATGATGTTCTTGATGTTGAAGGTGATAGTGAAGAGTTGGGTAAAAAGACGGGTAGCGATCAGTTGAATGAGAAAACAACATACGTTACTTTGTTTGGCCTTGAAGGTGCAAAAATTAAAGCACAGGAACATACAGAAAAGGCAATTTCTTTATTAGATTCCTTTGGTGATAATGCTGAATTTTTTGTTCAGCTTGCAAAGTATCTTCTTATAAGAAAAAAATAAATTTTTATGCGGCAGTTTTTCTGCCGTAATTTTTTTGTATTTTTTATATATCATTGTAAAAAATATTCATTAAAGGAGAGTTTATGAAAAAGAGCTTGAAATTTATTTATCCAACTTTCGCCGGATTTGTTAATGGTTTAATTGGTAATGGCGGCGGAACGTTATTAATGCCGTTTTTGTATAAATATCTTGAGAACGAACGAGATGCACATAGAGGAATAGTTATGTTTATTTTGCCTCTATCTATCGTAAGTGCTTCAGTGTATAATACGGAAATAAATATTAAAACAGGTCTGTTGGTATCAATGGGGGCATGTTTAGGCGGAGTAGTCGGTTTTTTTATCAGTAATAAATTTTCAGTAAAAGCATTAAAATTAATTTTTGGGTTTTTGATATTATTTTCAGGTATTAGGATGTTTTTATGATTGAATTTTTGATTGGTTTGTGTTCTTATATTCTTGCAGGAATGGGGCTTGGTGGAGGGATTCTTTTAATTCCGTTGCTCACTGAAGTATTAAATGTAAATCAGTTAAATGCACAGTATATTTCGTTAATTGCATATATTCCGGCAGGAATAATATTGATAATTTTATCAAAAAATAATAAGTTGTTTTATAAAATTCTACCGTTAATTCCGTTGGGATTATTTGGTGCAATAGCAGGTGCATATGTTTCACAAAAGGTTGATATTGAGTTTCTGCGAAAAATTTATGGTGCATTTTTGGTTGTATTTGGAATAAGTTTGTGTATAAAAACACTTTCTAAAGACAAAAAAACGGTAAAATTTACTGATTTTAGATGAAATATATAAAATTTTCTGTAAATTTTTAAAAAAATTTTAAATTCACTATAGATTTTTAGATAAATATATTATATAATATATTTAAATTATATTCAGTAATTGTTTTTTTGTAATAATTTACTATTTCGGAGGAGAGATTTAAAAATGAGAAAAATTGCTATCATGGATATCGGTTCAAACAATGCCAGACTTATTATGGTGTATATTTATGATAACGGAAGTTATCGTATTGCTGACCAGCTTAAAGAGCCTGTAAGACTTATTTCTGATATGGGACACGATAATATTATCAAGCCCAGAAGAATTCAACAATTAATTAAAACTATACATATGTTCAAACGCCTTTGCAATGCAAATGGTGTTGAGCAGATTTTCGCATATTGTACTGCCGCAGTTAATCGTGCGGCAAATCAAAGAAGTTTTCTTGATGAAGTATATGCAACCACGCAGATTAATCTTGAAGTGCTTACCGGCGAAAAGGAAGCAACTCTTGTTTTCCAGGGTGTTATTAACACAATGGATATTGATAGCGGTATCATTATGGATATCGGTGGCGGAACAACCCAACTTGTTCATTTTGAAAAGCGTTCCATTAAAAATCTTGCGTGCCTACCCTTTGGTACCGTAACGCTTACGGAATTATTCGGTCTTGCTGATAAAGTAAAGCAGGATCAGATTGATGCCATTGAAGATTTTTATC
>JAZROC010000043.1:0-7072 GCA_045648525.1 Clostridia bacterium | reverse complement strand
CGGGTGATTTTATGAAAATAGCAATTCTTGATGACGAAAAATATTTTCTTGAAAAATTTTACGATATAATCAGAAACCACGAAAATTTCAAGACTGCGGAAATCAGTTTATATCAAAGCGGTATTAAGCTTCTGGCAGATTATAAAAAAGAAAACTTCGATATAGTATTTCTTGACGTTGAAATGCCTGAAATTTCGGGCATTGAAGTAGGCGAAGAAATACGAAGAATAAGTGAAAAAACAGTTATTGCCTTTGTTTCGGGTTATCCCCAATACGCTCTTGATGCCTTCGATTGCGAAGCGGCAAGCTACATTTTAAAGGACGATGACGGATTCTTTGATGAGAAGCTTAAAAAAGTCTATAAAAAATACGTAAGGCATAATAGACACGTTATACTTGAAACGGGAAAAGGTGCCGTCAGCTTACTGCTCAAGGATATAAAATATATTGAATATTTCAGAAAATACTGCATCTATCATACGGAAACAGGCGAATATTCAGTAAGACAAACTCTTGCCACCGCCCTTTCTGAACTTAATGATTTAGGTTTTTATCAGATATACAGATGCTACATAGTAAACCTCAAAAAAATTAAGGAAATACGGAAAAACGAGGTTATTCTTTCCGATAATACGGTTTTATCAATATCGCGAGGAAGCTATTATGAAATTGTTAATGCTTACGCAACTTATACGGTAGGTGTGTTATGATCTTTTACGATATTTTATTTGGAATTTTTGACAGCGTTCTTACTTACGTTACGGTCAGTTATCTCTTTGCGGCTTTTTCTGAAAAAATAAGAATACGGCTCTTTCATCTTGTGCCGATACTTTTGACCTTCTGTGCAACGGCATTTTTTGAAAGTTCTTTAATAAGCGTGGCTACTGCTTTAGTCTGTGCCTTCATTATATCCTTTGCCTATAGGTTTAAATGGTACGTTTCACTATTCTTATCCTTCGTATCCGTTGCCATTCAAATTTTATCTGAAGTGCTTACGGGCATTTTAATGATGAGTCTGTTTTCAATGAGCTTTGGCGAAACGGTTTCAGGAGTTTCGTACTTTATAGGGCTGATTGTCTCCCGTTTTATCGGTTACGTTATAGCGTATCTTGTAAAAACTGCAAGACACAGACTTCTTTTTAATAAATTTCAGGGCAGATGGTTTTTGGTATTTACCTTGCCTATTGCCAGTATCTTAATATCAGTAACGTTGGTTTCTTATATAAGCGGATCAAACAAAGACAACTCAACTTTAGCACTTATCGGAATTATTGCACTTATTATAAGCAATATTTTGATATTTTTCTTTCTCGATACCATGTACGAAGCGATTCTTAATAAAGAAAAAGTTGCTTTTTATCAAGAACTTATAGAAAAACAGGAAGAACGTTATCAGGAACTTTGCGAAAATACTGATGAAATAAGACGTATCCGTCACGACCATAAAAATTTTATTTTAGGCATTCTTGCTGAATTGGAAAGAGGCGAAAACGAAAAAATCAAAGAAATGCTCAAAAATGAGCTTGACGGACAGAGCGAGAAAAATATCATAAATTCGGGTAACAGTGTGCTTGATACCATTATAAATTTCAAGGCGAAGCTTGCTAAAGAAGACAATATCTGTTTTGACTGCAGTTTTTACCGCATAAGTAAAATGAATTTTTCAAGCACTGACCTTTCCGTGCTTATAGGCAATGCTCTTGATAATGCCATTGAATGTGCTAAAAAATTAGATGGTAAGAAGATAATAAATTTGTCAATAAGTATAAATAGCGGACAACTTATATTTGCAATAACCAATCCTATTGATAAAAAATTGACGTAAACAAACTGAAAACTACGAAAGGCGACAGCATAAATCACGGTTTCGGCATATATTCAATGAAAAGAATTGCAGAAAAGTATAAAGGCGACGTGGTCTTTTTCTCAACAGAAAATACTTTTAAAACGATTATTTACTTAAAAACGGCAGAATAGAGCCTGTTTTTAACCGTATGGGGACAAGCTATTGAAATATGTTTTTATTTAAGTTAATATGTTTTTGAGGATATCCCCCTCAAAAACTTTTCCGCTGCACCGGAAAAGAGAAGCAACTCTGCAAAAAGCAGAGTTGCTTTTATTTATTGTCAATCAGTTGCAAAAATCTTTCAGCGGTGTGCTTCCACGTGTAATTATTAATGATTACGTCGTAACAAAGCTCTGCCGCGTTTTTGCGGTATTGGGGCTCGTCAAGGACACTGATAATTGCCTGATAAAGACCTTCTTCATTGTTATCGGGAAGAATAATTCCGTGTTCTTTTGTTGAAATTATTTCTTTGGCGTCGCCTCTGAAAGTGGTAATAACAAAAGTTTTGCATACTCCTGCTTCAATAACGCAGGTCGGAAAGCCTTCTGAAAAAGAGGGTAAACAGAAAATATCACTTTTTGAAAGCAATGCGGCAATTTTATCAGAAGATACCTGTCCTATAAAATGAGTATTTTCACTTTTTATTTTTGTTAACGGCTCTTCAAGATATCCGCCACCTGCAATAAGCAAATGTACGTCTTTGCGTTGTTCGTTGATTTTTTTTATAACGTTAACAAGCTTGTCAATGCCTTTTTCAACGGTAAGCCTTCCTACAAAGGAAATAACTATATGGTCATCAGGAATATTATATTCTTTTCTGTAATCAATAACGGGATTTTTGATGTACTCTGTAAAAGCATCAATATCTACCGCGTTATTTAAAACCAACGCTGAATGAATATTAAAATGCTTTATCCAGTTAAGAGATTCCTTTGAAACGCCTGCAAACTCTTTGCAATAGAATTTTTCTATAAAGGTAAGAATATGTTCAAACCACTCTGACATTTTTGTGGTTATTTTTGAGCCTGTGTTAAGATGACTTGAGCCGTGGTCAAGCATAATGCATCTTAATTTCATTTGTTTGGCAAGCTGCAGGGCATAAAGTGAAATGAAGTAAAAACGCATATTTACAAGCATAATATCAAACTTGCGCTTTTTAAATTCCTTTGTGAATTTACGTAAAGCCGCACAAGGTTTTAAAACGGGAAATCTGCCGTTCATCAGTTGTATTGAGGGTAAACGGAAAATCTCGATATTTCCGTTTTTTTCATAATCCTCAACACCGTCAATGTGCGAAGTCAGTATAGTTATGTTGTTTCCGCTCTTTGCAAGTTCTTTTGAAAGGTTGTGTACGTAATTTTCAACACCGCCAACGTGAGGGTGGTATTGTGAACTTACTATGCAAATGTTTTTCATATAAAATCCTCTAAAAATATTTTTTTTATTATACCACACTATCAATAACAAGGCAACTGATAAAAAAACGGGGGAGGCTATAAAAAAATCTTCAGCGCGAAACTGAAGATTTTTAAAAGTTATCTGGGTTTATAGGTGTTGCAGTTACATTCCTTTGACAAATTATCCTGCGGTGAAAGAATATGAATACTTGAGGCAGTGCAGGCGCAATCTTCGTTGTGACAGCAATCGAATTTGCCGCAGGCAACAGGAATATCTTCCTCTTTATTGTGTCTGTCAAGTGCCATATCTTCGCCCATTTCCATTAAAAGACGGCTTCCTGAATTTGTAATTCTGTAGGCATAGGTGGTGCAACGGGCACATTGTGTGCTTTCCTTTCCGTCGCGCACGTGGACAACTGATGCATCACAAAGACCTGAACGGTTATGCATACATTTTTCGGCATCACATTTTATGTTACTTCTCATAAACAATTACCTCCATATAAATTTATGTTAGTATATGGATAATTTTTCATTATATACTTGTTTTTGTTTGAAAGATATGCTAAAATATTATGAGTTTTTTAGGGAGGATAAAAAATGACACTTTCAAATACCGAAATTTTACAGTATATGTCAGGCTATTTAAGATATGAGGAAAATGACGGCTATTTGTCCTTTTCGCGCTTTACAAAAAAACAGGAAGATTTTTTAAAAGAAATATGGACGCCTAAAGAAAAGGCATCAAGTTCAATGTTTTTGGAATTTGTATCAGATTGTACTGAAATTTCTTTTGATTATAAAATTTTGCCAGGATCAAGTCAAAAGTTTTACGGCATCGACCTCTTGGTTAATGGTATGAATACGGCTTGCAAATTTGAGCAGACAGACACAACCGAAGGCACTTTTTGTGCAAAAATTGAAGAAACAGGTAAAAAGAAGATAACGGTTTATTTCCCAAACCTTGCAAAAATGGAAATTAAAAACCTTACCATTGATGGCAGTGCTGAAAAGGTTGAACGCAAAGTAAAATATCTTGCTTTAGGTGATTCCATTACGCAGGGATATTGCACCAAACACCCAAGTCTTACTTACGTAAATATTATCACCGAGAAATTTAATACCGTTACCGTTAATCAGGCAATCGGTGGAGATATCTTCAGAAAAGAAAATCTTGATGAAAATATGGATTTTCAGCCTGATTTTATTACCGTTGCTTACGGTACAAACGACTGGCGTCGAGGTATGGATTTATATACCACTGCTTCTGACTATTTTAAAAAGTTAAAAGAGATATATGCAAATGTGCCCATATTTGCACTTTTGCCTATTTATCGTAATACTGCCGAATATCCCGTAGTAAATAACCTTGCTCTTGATGATGCCCGTGATTTAATTAAAAAGGCGGCTGAAGAAAACGGAATTACGGTAATAAATGCCAAAAACTTCATACCTCACCACGAAGATTTCTTCTGTGACAAGGTGCTTCACCCATCTGAAACAGGCTTTATTTATTACGGACATAATTTATATGAAGCAATGAAAACGCTTTTGAATAAATGATTAAAGCGAAAACAAAAATGTTAATAAGTTTAAGGTGATTAAGAAATAAATCTTCACACCGTCGGTTTCAATATGTTATTTAACTGTTTTTTTGCGGCAGAGCAATAATTCATATATTCAAATAATGTCAACGCACCGCGTTTTACCGTTTGACATTTACAGAAAATAGTAATATAATAATAAATAATATTTTTAAAAGGGGTTTTATATAATGAGCGAAAACAAGAATATGATAACCGCTGAAGGTTTAGCTAAACTTCAGAAAAAACTTGATGAATATCTTACCGTCAAACGTCCTGAAATCGCAAAAAGAATTCAGGCAGCAAGAGAATTAGGTGACCTTTCAGAAAACGCTGAATATGATGAAGCAAAGCGCGATCAGGCTGAAATGGAAGTTGAAATCGCAAAAATGCAGAAGCAGATCGAAGAAGCTGTTGTTATTGATGAATCAGAGCTTCCCAATGACGAAGTTCGCATCGGTTCAAAAATTCGCGTTAAAGATATGCAGACAAAAGAGGAGTTTATTTTTGATATTATCGGTTCATCCGAAGCCGACCCAATGAACGGCAAAATTTCAAACTTAAGTCCTATCGGCAGCGCGCTTCTTAAAAAGAAGAAGGGTGCAACAATCAGAATAAATACACCCGGTGGAGTTCTTTCCTATAAGCTTATGGAGATACTTCCCAAGGAATAAAGGAGATATATAATGTCAGAAAACGTTATGACAGAAAAGGAATTAAGCGAAGTTTTACAGGTGCGCCGCGATAAGCTGAAGGCACTTTGTGAGCAGGGCAAAAATCCTTACGAAATTACAAAATATGATTTTACACACTATTCGCAGGACATTTTTGACAGCTTCAACGATGGTGACGAGGTTACTGTTAAAATTGCAGGCCGTCTTATGTCCAAGCGCGTTATGGGTAAGGCAAGCTTTGCACATATTCGTGATGCAAAGGGTCTTATTCAGCTTTACGTGCGCCGTGATGATATCGGTGTTGACGAGTATATGGCTTTCAAGCAGATGGATATCGGCGATATCGTTGGCGTTGAAGGTTTTGTTTTCAAAACACAGACAGGCGAAATTTCAGTACACGTTCATAAAATCGAAATGCTTTCAAAATCACTTCTTCCTTTGCCTGAAAAGTTTCACGGCTTAAAGGACGTTGATACACGTTACCGTCAGCGCGAGGTTGACTTAATCGTTAATCCTGACGTTGCTGAAGTTTTCCGCAAGCGTTCACAAATTTTAAAGGAAATCAGAAATTACCTTGATAATAAGGGATTTTTAGAGGTTGATACACCTATTCTCGTTCCCCTTGAAATCGGTGCTTCTGCCCGTCCTTTCAAAACACACCACAACACGCTTGATATGGATATGTATCTTCGTATCGAAACCGAGCTTTACTTGAAACGTCTTATCGTTGGCGGTCTTAACCGCGTTTACGAAGTTGGCAGAATTTTCCGTAACGAAGGTATGGATACAAAACACAACCCTGAATTTACAACTATTGAGCTTTATCAGGCTTATACTGACTTTGAGGGTATGATGGACCTTGTTGAAGAGCTTTATACTATGCTTGCCGAAAAAATCTGCGGCACAACAAAGATTACATATCAGGGCAAAGAAATTGATATGGGCAAGTGGGAAAGACTTACAATGGTTGAAGCAGTTAAGAAATATTCCGGCTGTGACTACAACGATTGGAAGACAGATGAGGACGCTCGTGCATGCGCAAAAGAAAAGCACGTTCCCGTTCCCGAAGATGCTACAAAGGGCGCTGTGTTAGTTGAGTTCTTTGATGCTTTCGTTGAAGAAAACCTCATTCAGCCTACCTTTATTTATGATTATCCCGTTGAAAACAGTCCTCTTGCAAAGCGTAAGCCTACTGACCCCGCTTTCACCGAGAGATTTGAATATTTCATCAACGCAACTGAATTTGGTAATGCATTCTCTGAACTTAATGACCCCATTGACCAGAGAGAGCGTTTTGAAAAGCAGGTTGCAAAGAAGAAAGAGGAAGAGCCTAACAGTAATGCTCAGGTTGACTATGACTTTGTTACAGCACTTGAGTATGGTATGCCCCCAACAGGCGGATTAGGCTTTGGTATAGACCGTCTTGTTATGCTTTTAACAGACTCCGCTTCTATCCGTGACGTTTTATGCTTCCCCACGATGAAACCCCTCGCAGACTAAAAAACCACAAAAATCAGGTTTTGACAGCGTTTGCGGCGATTTGTTAATCCAAAAATGAAACAAGTCGGAGGC
>JAZROC010000042.1:0-4873 GCA_045648525.1 Clostridia bacterium | reverse complement strand
GTCTCCTCCTCGAGGAGCATCTTTCCGAGGTTACCATGGCCGAGACCAACCTTACGCTGGTCAGCAACTGAGCCGGGAATACAGAAAGCCTGAAGAGCTACACCGATTTCCTTTGCGGCATCAGCAGCAGTTTTGCAACCTTTTTTAAGTGCAAGTGCAGCACCTAAAGTATATGCCCAGCAAGCATTTTCAAATGCGATAGGCTGAGTTTCTCTAACGATAGTTTCAGCATCAACACCCTTGGAAAGTGCGAACTCTTTTGCTTCGTCAAGATCCTTAAAGCCATACTCCTTAAGGACAACGTTGATCTGATCAATTCTTCTTGAATAACTTTCAAAATTTGCCATATTCTTCGTCCTCCTTATTTCTTTCTGGGGTCAATAACGGTCTTTGCTTCAGCAAAGCGGCCGTATGTACCGATATTCTTTTCATAAGCTTCTTTGGGGTCAACACCCTTTTTGATAGCTTCCATCATTTTGCCAAGGTGAACGAACTTATAACCGATAACTTCGTTGTTCTCATCAAGGCCTTCTTCTAAAATATAGCCTTCAGCCATTTCAAGATATCTTACGCCCTTTGCAGCTGTTGAGTACATTGTACCAACCTGTGAACGAAGACCTTTACCTAAATCTTCCAAGCCTGCGCCGATAGGAAGACCGCCCTCTGAGAAAGCTGTCTGTGTTCTGCCGTAAACAATCTGAAGGAAAAGTTCACGCATAGCAACGTTAATAGCATCACAAACAAGGTCAGTATTAAGAGCCTCTAAAACTGTTTTGCCAGGAAGAACTTCTGCTGCCATAGCTGCAGAGTGTGTCATACCTGAACAACCGATTGTTTCAACAAGTGCCTCCTGAATGATGCCTTCCTTAACGTTAAGGGTAAGTTTGCATGTGCCCTGCTGAGGTGCGCACCAGCCAACGCCGTGTGTAAGACCTGAAATATCCTTAACTTCCTTTGAAGCCACCCAAGCGCCTTCTTCAGGAATAGGAGCGGGGTCGTGTTTTGCACCCTTAGCAACACACATCATTTCTTCTACTTCATGTGAGTATTGCATAATATATATCCTCCCAAAAATTATTTTCTATAATATTATACATATTTTTTGAAATTTAGCAACTAAAAAAGTTCTATTTTTTTCGGTTTAACCGTATAATTAAAAAAATAATTCGACTAAACCGAAATTTTATGTTATACTTAATTAAACTTAAGGAGGTATTTTTATGGAAATTTCCTGGTGGCAATCAATAATTTTAGGAATTATTCAGGGACTTGCTGAATTTTTACCCATATCTTCAAGCGGACATCTTGAACTGTTTGAACATATTTTAGGTGTCGAAGAGGTTCCTCGTCTTTTTGACGTTTGTTTACATATAGGAACACTTCTTGCTGTGTTTATAATTTTCTGGAAAGATATTTGGTCAATAATCAGACATCCTAAACAAAAACTTACGTATATGATTATTATTGCAACGGTGCCTACGGTGATTATTGCAGTTTTACTTGAAGCCTTGTTGCCAGACAGCTTTTCATCAATGTTTTTGGGATACGGCTTTATGATAACCGGTATTTTGCTTTACACAATGGAAATGATATCAACAAACTATGCAACAAAAAATCTTGAAACAATTAAAGGTAAAGATGCTTTTTTAGTTGGTTGTGTGCAAGGTATTGCAACAATTTCAGGTATTTCCCGTTCAGGCTCAACCATTGCAGGCGGTGTTTTCTTCGGTATGGACAGAAAGTTTTTGGCTCGCTTTTCATTTTTAATGAGTATTCCTGCAATTTTAGGTGCTTTCTGTTGGGACGTACTTAAGCTTGTATTAAAAGGTAATGATTCAGCCGTTAAAATTTCATGGTTTGCAACAATTTTAGGTATGGTTGCCGCATTTATAGTTGGTTTTTTAGCGATAAAATATATGCTTCATTTAATAAGAAACAAATCCTTTAAACCTTTTGCAATTTATACTTTAATTTTAGGATTCCTCGTTTGCCTTGATAAGTTTGTGTTACATATTGTTTTTTAAAAAAAGATATACCGCAGATTTTATTCTGCGGTATTTTTTTATTTTCTTCTTATCCAAGCAGCCGTTTTTGATTCTAACGACCAAGTTTTTCCTGCTGAAGCATAATCAATGAGTCTTGCTTTTCCACCCGATTTAAGAGGAACTTCAAAACAAATATGAGCGTCTTTAATTTCAGGACAGTACACTTCTGTTGCTTCAACAAACCCAAATTCATCACAAGCAATATCAAGCACACTGTCAGGGTCACAAATACGTGCATCTGCCGCCAGAACAAGAGGACCGTAAGTATATGCGGCAAAAATATCATTATTAACTGCATTTTCAGGAGGCAGTACCCTCTTTACCGCCATAGGCATATCTAAAATAATTTCATCTGAATTTTCCCAAAGAGCACAGATTTCAGCATATCCAGCCTTAAACTTTTCAGTTTTGCCTTTATATGAAACAGTTGCTTCATCACACCACGTGGGGATTCTTAAGGATATATTAAATTCAGCATTTTTTGTAAGTTCAAGAGTTATTTTAACGTTGCCGTTATATGGATAATTGGTATCCATATTGATTTTTAAGTTCGAGTCGGCATTGATATATCCTTTTTCGTAATAGTTGATTACGATGCCGTCTTTTTTGTTCATTAACGCAATTTCAGGCATTACACCTGCACCTGCCGCGCCTATACAAGCACAACAGCCGTAGAAGGTATCGTCCAACAATACATTGTATCCACCTAAGCCCTTGCCGCGATAATCAGCAACAAGCGGCGAATAACTGTCAAAAGGTACTACCTGTGCATAGAAATCATAATTCTTATTTTTATATGGCACACGATCAGTATTAAATGCACCACGGTAAGCATTATAGAAGGACTGCTCAATTTTATCAGCGTAAGAAGAATCTCCTGAAAGCTCAAGAAGCTGTGATGCAAACTTCATCCACGTTACAGTAACGCAGGTTTCCTGTATTACACCATCATAATCAGTTTGCGTTTGCCTTACGCTTGTGAAATCAAAAAGCTCGTGAGTACAACCACTGCAACCGATAATGCTTAATTCCGTTTCAATAATATTTCTGCCGAAATTTATAAGAGCAGTTTTATATTTTTCAATGCCGGTTATGTAATAGAATTGCATAAGTCCTTCAAAACAGGACATCATTTCATAAGCCTTTACAACAGGATAATCGTGAGGTGAAACATTGTTATATGCAAGTTCAATAAGGTTATCCGAAAGAATAAAGCCTGTAGAAATAATATATTCGGCAAACTCAAAATATTTTTTATCACCCGTTAATCTGTAAAGGCGGACAATGGGTTCCAAAATTGAGCAGGAGTTAAGACCTTCCCAATGACGTGAGCATTTACGGATATCAAGCTTTCCTTCGCCTACGTGGTCAATTATATAATCAGCCTGCTTGCACATCGACTGAATTAGCTTTTTATTAAGCTCTTCATCATCAGAAATTTCCATAAAATACATCATACCGAGCATAACGTATTTTCTGCCCCAAAGATCCCAACGGTCAAACTCATCTTTTACCGCGTATCCTGAAATTCTGCCAAGTTCATCCTGCGCAGACAACATATCAATAATACTGCTTTTGATTATTCTATATATTTCAGGATTTTTTGTATATCTTACTACCATTGATGCACCGCGCATCATTTTGCCCCAGTATTCGCTACGCCAGGTGTGGTACCACTCCCCTGCGCCATCACCGCCTGCACGGAATATTTCGACAAATTTATGCCATAAAGCAACGTCATAAAGCTGATTACGCTCAATAAATTCAACAGACTCCTTTAAAGTGCCTGAAAAATACATATCAAGATCATCAAGCCTGTTTACATTTTTGGGAACTATTTCATCAATAACCTTTTTAACCATAGTTTTCTCCTTTTCAGCATATCCAAACTGATATCATTATACCCAATTTATCGCGAATGTCAATACCGAAATTACTTTTGGCAACTATATAGTTACTTTTTATAGGTAAATATCACAGACGAACGTTTTTCATTTAACACAATATTAAGTTTATTTGTCTTTTCAATATTATTAGTATCAAGATTTGTAAACGTATATTCTTTTTCAAAATCAATAACAAACTTATCAAAAGGTGAATTTTCTCTGCGGAATGCCATAACAACGCCTTCATCAAGCTCATCGTCGTGGAATCGCCATACTGTCCACGAAGTAAAATCAAGCACGTCCGAACCTAAATTATAGAAGTTTTTGGAAAAATATTTTCTGATTGACTTATATTCTTCCATCAACACCGCTATTTTATCAAGTTCGTCATCGGTCATATTTTGGAATACTGCATTATAAAACGCACCGCCAAAGCTTGCAGAATATGCACTTCTAACAGAATATTTATCGTGCATTTTTGTAGTGCATCCGTTTAAAGGCAGATATTTTTGAGCACCCGAATTATGCACCTGCAAAACTTCTGCCGTAAGATTAAATTGACACTGATAATCACTACGGAAGAATACTATTGCACGTTTTAACATTTCAATATCAATTCTTCTTCCACCAGAAGAGCAGTTATCAATTAAAAGTTTGGGGTATTTCTGATGAAGTTCATCAAAAAGACGATAAACACCCATAATATGCTTAATTTCGGTTATACCTTGTCTGTTTTCTTCATCGTTTTTCTCAAAATAGTCTGTAAGTTTTACGTTAAAATCTTGGCGGAAGCATGCCATATTGAATTTTTCAACGAAATTGCATACAAGTTTAAAAATATACTGATAGGCTTCTTCAATACCATAGTAAAGAATAAGGTTATCGTTGCTATCCGATTTCAAAAGCCATTCTGGATGTTCCTTTGTGATGGGCACACCTGGG
>JAZROC010000041.1:0-5456 GCA_045648525.1 Clostridia bacterium | reverse complement strand
TCCTGCCGTTTTTGCTGGATGTGTCGTCACATTTGCCCTATAGGCAATACAACCGGTCTTGAGAGAAATACATCTCGTGCCCGTGCACTTGGTCTTTCACTTGTAAACAGAGGAGTTTACGATATTACAGAAGTTATTGATAACGTTTATGAATGTGCTTGCTGTGGCGCTTGCACAAAGGAATGCGTAACAGGATGGGATCCCGTTATGTTTGCTAAGGCTGCACGTGTTGATGCAGTTCTTGAAGGTAAACTTCCCGAATACATTAACGTTCTCGTTGATAACTGTCTTGACGGAAAAAATGCCTACGGCATTAATGAAATTTCGGCAGAACTTAAAAATGCAATCAGTGCACATGCAAAGAAAACAGATACACTTCTTTTCCTTGGTGTTGATGCACGTTACGTTGCACCTGAATGCGCAATAAATGCAATTAAGGCTCTTGAAAAAGCAGGCGTTGAGTTTACGGTTCTTGAAGATGAACTTCAGAGCGGTCAACAGCTTGAGTATCTTATCAGCGAAGTTGATGAAACAAAACAGCAGATGGTTGCTTGTAAGGATGTTCTCAATGCTTTTGATACTGTTATCGCTTACGATCCTCAGGATGCAAAAGTATTTAAACGTGAATATAAAGAGTGGAACGTTGGTTTAACCGCAACAATCAAAACCTATACACAGGTGCTTTGTGAAAATCTTGATAAGCTTAATGCTAAAAAATCAGATAAGGCGGTTGTATATCAGGATCCTTTCCAGCTTTCAAGAGATTTAGCTGAAACAGAAGAGGCACGCAAAGTTATCTCTGCATATTGCACGCTTAATGAAATGCTTGTTAACGGTAAGGATACTATGTGGGCAGGCAATATTCTTATGGCACAGTGGTTACCTGAAGTAATTAAGGGTGTAGCTAAAAACAGAATCTTTAATGCAAAATGTGTTAAGGCTGATACAATTGTAACTGCATCAGTTTCTGAATACGTAAGCTTAAAGGCAGTTGCAACAGACGTTGATATCATTTCTATTGAAGAACTTATTTTAAAATAAATGGGGGAAAAGTAAATGTTAGTAAATCTTGATTATGTACTTAATCTTGCCCAAAAGGGTAAGTTCTGTATTCCTGCATTCAACGTGTATAATATGGAAACCGTTATGGGTGTTATTTCTGCGGCAGAAGAAGCCAAAGCGCCTATTATTATTCAGGTTTATCCTCGTCTTATAAATGAAGGAAGCGGATATTATCTTGCACCCATTATTCTTGCTGCCGCAAAGCAGGCAAGCGTTCCCGTTTGTTTCCATCTTGATCACGGTCCCGGTGAAAGAGAAATTATTAAAACTCTCCGCTACGGCGCAACAGGTATTATGATTGACGGTTCAGTTTATGACTTTGATGAAAACGTTAAAGTTACCAAAAAAATCGTTGATATGTGCCGCGACCTTAATGTTCCCGTTGAAGGCGAGCTTGGTCACATTGGTAGCGTTAATGATGAGGCAATGGATGAATTTACTTCACCTAAAGAAGCAGGCATTTTTGTAAAGGAAACAGGAGTTTCTTGCCTTGCTGTTCTTATTGGTAACGCTCACGGACACTATAAAAAGACACCTAAACTTGATATTGACCGCGTACGCGAAATTTATAATGAAACAGGCGGAATTCCTCTTGTTCTTCACGGTGGATCAGGTATTCCTGATGATCAGGTTAAGGAAGCAATCAGAGCAGGTATCAGAAAAATGAATATTGGTACTGACGTTTGCTGTGCGTTTACCGAAGGTGTAAGCAATGAATGTGCAAATCCCAATCATCCCATTGCAGTTGACCTTTTTATGAAGAGCACTATTGAAAACGTAAAGAAACTTGCTCTTGAGAAAATTTCCCTTACGGGCGCATACGGTAGAGCATTATGAGTAACAAAATAGTTGGTATCGGTGCCTGCGTAATGGATACGCTTATAACAGTTCCAAAATATCCTGAAGAAGATACGAAATTACGTGCAACGGGATTAAAGACCGCAGGTGGCGGTCCCGTTGCAACGGGCATTGTTGCCGCAAGTAAATTGGGTATATCAACGGGATATATAGGCGTGTTGTCTGATGATAACGGCGGTAAATTTTTAGAAGAAGATTTTAAAAAGTATAACGTTGATACAAAGGACATCGTTGTAAAGTCAGGTTATCGTTCTTTTACTTCGACCATATGGCTTTCTGAAGAAAGTACATCAAGAACCTGCGTTTTTGATAAAGGAAATCTTCCTGAACTTGTTTTAGATGATGAGCAAAAGGAAAGCATTAAAAGTGCGCAGATTCTTATGGTTGACGGCAACGAAATGAAAGGTGCCGTAGAAGGCGCAAAAATTGCAAAAGAAAATAACACAAAAGTTCTTTATGACTGTGGCGGATTATATGAGGGTGTTGAAAACCTTTTAAAATTAACGGATATAATGATTCCTTCTGAAGAATTTGCATTAAAACATACACAATCACAAACAGTTGAAGAAGCCGCAAAAAAAATTATGTCAATGTATTCGCCTGAAATTGTAGTTATTACGTCAGGCAAAAAAGGCGGTCTTTATTATGATGGTAAGGAGATGTTTTCATACCCTGCTTTTGAAGTAAAGGCTATTGATACAAATGGTTCGGGCGACGTTTTCCACGGTGCTTTTGCCGCAGGTATTGTTCACGGCTATAACTACAAAGAATGTTGTTATTTTTCAAGTGCAACTTCAGCAATTAAATGCACAGGTATCGGGGCAAGAGAAAGTGTTCCCGATAAGCAGACAGTTATTGATTTCTTGAAGGAGAAAGGTTATGAATTATAAGAAAGCATATGTTCCTCAAAATGGATATACACCTATTTGTAAGATAGGTGAGTGCACGATAAAAAAATTGGAATTTGGAATTATTGAACTTGAGAAAGGTCAAAAACTTGATTTCTATACAGAGGATAAGGAAGTTGCCTTTATAATGCTTGAAGGCCATTGTAACGTTGAAGTTAATGGTGAAAAATGGGAAAATATCGGCAACCGAATGACCGTTTTTGAAAACCGCAAGGCTGAAAGTTTCTATATGCCAAGAGAACAAACTCTTGTAATTGAAGCTATCGACCACATTAAAATTGCAGTTTGTGCAACTCCCGTAAAGGAAAAGACTGAACCTCAGGTTTTAAGAGAGGATCACGTTGTTCTTAAGCTTTTAGGTGAAGTTCCTTTCCAGAGAGAAACAAGCTTTATTATTGACGGCAACTCAAATGCCAAAATACTTACAATCGGTGAAGCATATTGTACTGAAGGCAACTGGGCAGGCTTCCCGCCTCATAAGCACGATGAAGATAATATGCCTAAAGAATGTATTGCGGAAGAAATTTATTACTTCCTTTTTGAGCCCAAACAGGGCTTTGCAGTTCAGTGTCTTTACACCTCTGATGGCTCAATTGATGAGGCATACAGAGTTAAAAATGACGAACTTGTTGAGTTCCCCGTTGGTTATCATACAACAGTAACAACACCTGGTTATAAAAGTTATTTCCTTTGGCTTATGGCAGGGGATTATCAGGGCTTTAACAGAAGCAGTGATCCTGAGCATGCCTGGATAGAAAAAAGATAAAAGAGGAATTTTATGAAATATCTTTTAGGTGTTGATTTTGGCGGCGGTTCTTCAAAGGCAACTCTTATTGATACTTTGGGAAACATTGTCGCTGAAAATACGGTAGAATATCCCACACTTTATCCGTCATTGGGGTTCTGTGAGCAGAACCCTGATGATTGGAATAGGGCTTTATGTGAAAATACAAATCAATTAATTGAAAAAAGCGGTATATTTTCAGGCGATATAATGGCAATAGCCATTGATTCTGCAACACATACGTGGGTTGCAACTGATGAAAATTATACACCGCTTTTTCCTGCTATTCATTGGACTGATAGCCGCTCCAAAAAAGAATCGGCTTTTTTAAGAGAAAAATTTGGTAAAGAAATTTTTGAAAAAACTTTTCATAAGCCGGATACTATCTGGACAATGCCGCAAATTTTGTGGGTGAAAAATAATAATAAAGATGCTTTTGACAAGATAAAGCATATCTTTTTTGAAAAAGATTTTATAAGATTTTTCTTAACGGGTGAATATTGTACAGATTATATTGACGCACAAGGCGCCATGCTTATGGATATGACTAAAAATGAGTGGTCAGACGAACTTTGTGCAATGATAGGTTTAGATAAAAAAGTTCTTCCACCTATAAAGAAATCAACGGATATAGCAGGTTACGTTACTGAAAATGCTGAAAAACTTACAGGCTTAAAAGCAGGTACACCGGTTATCTGTGGCACTTCAGATACCGTTATGGAGGTTTTTGCTTCAGGTGCAGTAAATAAGGGCGATACAACTGTTAAGCTTGCAACTGCAGGCAGAATTTGCGTTATTACAGATTCACCTTGCCCTGACAGAGACGTTGTAAACTATTCCCATATAGTTAACGGTTTGTGGTATCCGGGTTCTGCAACAAAAGCGGCAGCCTCATCGTTAAGATGGTATCGCGATACCTTTGGCGGTGATTACAGAGATTTAGACGAAAAAGCAGAAAATATTCCTGCAGGCTGTGAAGGTCTTGTTTATCATCCGTATATAAATGGCGAATTGACACCTTATGCCGACCCTGACCTTTGCGGAAGCTTTATCGGCATAAGAGCAACCCATACTAAAGCGCATTTTACAAGAAGTGTGCTTGAAGGTGTTGCGTATTCGTTATTACATTCAAAAAACAAGTTAAATGAGTTAGGAGTTAAATGCGCTAAACGTGCCACGTTAATTGGTGGAGGTGCAAAAAGTAAACTCTGGCAACAAATAGTTGCTGACTGTCTTGAACTTGAACTTAATGTAACTGTAAGTAGTGATTCTTCACTGGGATCTGCTATGCTTGCAGGTGTTAGTATGGGTGTTTTCAAAGATGCTGAAGATGCAGTTAACAAATGCATCAAAATAAAATCAACAGTGTCGCCGATAAAGGAAAATACGGAAAGATACCAAAAACTTTTTAAGGAATACGTTCTTATTCATGATGCGCTTGCACCTATTTATAAGGAGCGCAACAAATGAGAATAGTTGTATGCGTTAAGCAAAAGGCAGATGGTGAATTAAATCCCTTTGATGCCTGCGCCTATGAAGCCGCATTGAATGTCTGCGGTGCAGAAGTAATTCTTCTTTCTATGGCACCTGAAAAAAGTAAAGAAATGCTCTTGAATTTAACTCGGTTAGGGGCAAAAGAAGCGTATCTTTTGTGTGATAAGGCTTTTGCGGGGGCAGATACTCTTGCAACGTCATATGTTCTTTCGCTTGCGATTAAAAAAATAGGTGCTGACCTTGTTTTTTGCGGCAGGCAGACTGTTGATGGTGATACAGGCCAGGTGGGACCCGGTGTTTCGGAATTTTTAAAGTATAATCTGATTACAAACGTAAGTCGGATCGTAGCC
>JAZROC010000040.1:0-3048 GCA_045648525.1 Clostridia bacterium | reverse complement strand
GCTATAATGCCAATGACGTTAGTTCCATTGAATATGCTTCTGAAAACGTTGCTATTATGCGTTCTTCTAATATGTCAGTTGGCGTTAATCTTTTGATGGAGCTTTCAAAATCAGCAACAAATATACTTCACAGTAATTTTGATATTGAAATTGAAGAAAGACACCACAACCAAAAAGTTGACGCACCTTCAGGCACTGCAATGATGCTTGCCGATGCAATAAATCAGGCGGCAGGCGGTGACCTTCAATACGTTTATGACCGCCACGAAAACCGCACTGCCAGAGCAAAGCGCGAGCTTGGTATGCACGCATTACGCGGTGGTACAATTACAGGTGAGCATACTGTTGTTTTTGCCGGTAGCGACGAAGTAATTGAGCTTACACACAAAGCATATTCAAGAAATATTTTTGCACACGGTGCCCTTCGTGCCGCTAAATTTATTGTTACTCTTCCCTGTGGCTTATATAATATGGGTAGTCTTTTGACACAGCAAAATATTATTACCAATGCATATTCTTCCGAAAGCGATGCAATAATATCTATAAGCAATATTAAAAATGCAAAACTTATAAGTGAAATTTTTAAAGCACTTAAAGAAAACGATATTATGGTTGATATTATCACACAGACTGTTCCTGTTAACGGCATTTATACGTTGTCTTTCTCCGTTTCAAAGCCTTTGGTTGAAAAATCATTAAAGCTTATCAGTGCACTTATTGCCGATGAAACAGTTGAGGTACTTGACCACGTTGCCAAAGTTACCATTGAAGGTAGCGGTATGGAGCATCATGCAGGTGTTTCAGGTGATATTTTCGGTTCACTTCAGGAAAAGGATATTCCTGTATTGCTGATAACCACTTCAGAAACGAAAATCACTTGTTGTATCCCCAAAGAATACAAAGAGCAGGCACTTGCCGCACTTAAAGAGTGCTTCACATAATATTACGGGCGATTTTTTCGCCCTTTATTTTTAAGGAGATATAATAAAATGGTTGATGAAAGAGTAAAAATTCTTGCCCGCAAGCTTGTAAATTATTCCTGCCGTGTGCAGAAAGGCGAAAACTGTCTTATTGAGCTTATTGGCGCTGACGAAGAATTCGGTATGGAGCTTATTAAGGCTGTAAACGAAGCAGGCGGAAATCCGTTTTTATGGGTGCGCTCAAACAGACTTAACCGTTCTCTTTTACTTGAGGCAACAGAAGACCAATTAAAGCTTCGCGCTGAAAACGATGCGGCGCTTATGTCAAAGATGCAAGCATACATCGGTGTGCGCGGCCCTGAAAACAGTTTTGAGATGAGTGACGTGCCTCAGGAAAATATGGAAATGTATTCTAAAATTTATTGGGAACCCGTTCACGGTGCAATCCGCGTTGCAAAAACGAAGTGGGTTATTTTAAGATATCCTAACTTTGGTATGAGCCAACTTGCAAAAATGTCAACGGAAGCTTTTGAAAACTTCTATTTCAACGTTTGCAATCTTGATTATGAAAGAATGTCCAATGCTATGACACCTTTGGTTGAGCTTATGAATAAAACCGACAAAGTGCGTCTTGTTGCCAAGGATACTGACCTTACTTTCTCAATTAAAGATATTCCTGCAATAAAGTGTGATGGTTTCTGTAATATTCCTGACGGTGAAATTTACACCGCGCCCGTAAAAAATAGCGTTAACGGTAAAATTACCTATAATACCGCTTCCGTTGAAGATGGTTTTACTTACGAAAAAATCTGCTTTGAATTTAAAGACGGAAAGATTATCAACGCAACCGCAAATGATACCGAGCGTATAAACAAGCTTCTTGATACAGACGACGGCGCAAGATACGTTGGTGAATTTGCTATCGGCGTAAACCCTTACATTAACAATGCAATGCTTGATACCCTTTTTGATGAAAAGATAGCAGGAAGTATTCACTTTACCCCCGGTTCCTGCTACGATGATGCTCCTAACGGAAATCATTCAGCAGTACATTGGGATTTAGTTTTAATACAGACTCCCGAATACGGCGGAGGCGAAATCTGGTTTGACGACGTTTTAATCAGAAAAGACGGTTTATTCGTGCTTGACGAATTAAAATGTCTTAACCCTGAAAATTTGATGTGATAAAAAATGCACTCTTTCGAGTGCATTTTTCTTATATAATTACCTTTGATAACGAATCAGGTGCAAGTTCAACGTAATATAACGCTCCGTCAATATCAACTTGTACTTGTTTTTTTGTATCTTCCGAATTTATAAGCACAACAACTGTTTCGTTTATGTTTTCAATTAAAAAACCTTCAACAAAGCCTTGTGTTTTCGGAAATGCATGCATTAAAATTTTTTCAACTTCATTGGTTACAAGCGGATAGATTTTAGATTGGTTGTTTATATGCTTTGCAACGTAACTAAAAACTTTATACTGACCGCTAAAAGTAATTTCACCGCTAATACTGTTTCGTGTTGCAAGACCGCCACAAGTAAAAGGTCCGATATTGGGATTGCCTGATTCGTCAAGCAGTAAATTCCACCCTGTAAATGATTTATACCCGCATTTAAGCGCTTTTGATATCATTATCCCCCACTTACACCAGTCAGAATCATAATGGTCAAAAAGGCGCGGTCCGCCCTCGGTAAAGTGAAGTTCAAGTTCAGGATATTTTTCAGTTATGCAAGTGGTATGCTCAATACAACCGTCATAATAATGGAATGCGACACCTGAAATATCGGAATACAGTTGTTGCTGTTCAAGAGACCACATTACACGGTCAATACCTGAAAAGTTGTGGTCATACATCCATATTTTTACATCAAGGTTATTTTCTTTAAGTTTTTTATTTAAAACCTTAATATATTCTTTTTCAATATCAGGATGCCAGATACAAGCAGGCATTTTGCCAAGCTGACCTGTTTCAGGCTCATTTTGCGGGGTAAGAGCTGAAATGTTTATGCCGTGCTTTTTATACGCAAGAAGATATTTAATAACGTATTCGGCAAAATCTTCAACGTATTCTCTTCTCATATAACCGCCACAAAGCTGACCGCCCGTTTTCATCCATCCGGGAGG
>JAZROC010000039.1:0-11424 GCA_045648525.1 Clostridia bacterium | reverse complement strand
GCTACTCCAATTTGTCTTCCTAAGACCGCTTGGCCTCCGACTTAGATTATCGGGCATAAGATAATCGTTATCTTCCAGCGCTTCATAGAAAAAGCGCAGGGTGCGCATTGAAAGTAATTTTAAGTTATGAATTTCATCAGGCAGTAATTTTACCGTCTGACCTTTCTCCTTTTGCCCCAAATTTTTGGCAAAATAAGGTGCGGTGCACCACAAAACAGTAGCAACAAGACCGAGAATTATTCCTATGCCATTATAAACACAACTTGCATAAAACAAAAGTGCAAGAACTATTGATGGCAAAAAGAACATAAAATTCTCTTTTGTTGAATCAGTTGTGTTAACAGACGCGAAAGTGTTCCATTCCAAAATTTTTCTGTGGCTTATAAGCCTGCGCCACAAGCCTTTTGCCATTGACGTTAACCCTATATAAAATTCAAAGGGCAGAAAAACTTTATTTAACACAGACCTTTTAATGCTGTTACGTCTGTTTTCTTTATTGTCATAAAATGCGTGCTTTTCCATTGAAAAACGCAAGGTATCGCAATAGGCAAATATGGTAGGCATTGAAAGTTCAACAAGGCAGACGAGCCATATTAAATATGCATACACACCAAAGAAGGGCGCAATCAATACTTTTAAAAAAATATCTTTATAAAATTTCGCCTGAAGCAAGTTGAAAAATATTTTCCATTTTGAAAGAGGTTTTAACGACGAAAACAGGTAAGGAAATAAAATCCAATCACCGCGGAGCCAACGTTCTTTGCGCTTATAGTAAGCAACAGGTGTTTTGGGAAATTCATCTAAAAAACTAACGTCATTTGCACCCATAGCATTTAAAATCTCGCCCTCAAGCAAATCGTGCGATAATACTGTGTTTGGCTGAATTTTTATTTTTTCGTCATAAACGTTTACGTCAAAAATACCTTTTCCGCAAAAGGTACCTGAATGAAAATAATCGTTATACACTTCACCCAAAGGTGTGCTGTAGGCATCAATTCCGCCAACAGGTGCAAGAATTTTCTGAAAAAAAGTAGTGTTTTCCGGCACTGTGCCTATGGCAGGTTGAACAAGTCCTTTCCCTTTGTTTACAGGATGACTGATTACACCAAGAAGTTTTATTATACTATCAGGCGGTACTACGGTATCGGCATCAAGAGTGCAGATATATTTAACGTTATCAACAATGCTTTCATTTATAAATTTTCCGAAAATTTCTTCTTTCCTTGTTATATATTTTACAAGTTGTTCAATGGCACCGCGCTTTCTTTCCCAACCACTGAACCTTTCGTTTTTTTGTCTGCCCCTTACTATTCCTCCAAAAACGTTGCCGTATTTTCCGATAAGCTCGTTAATTGAAGTTTCAAAGGTTTGTATTAAAGATGCGTCTTCATCAAGAGTCTGCGTATTGCTTTCTTTTAAATCTGCTAAAACGAGATAAACTCCGTTATCAAGCCTGTTTCCTAAAAAATATTCCTCAAGAGTTTTAATTGCTTTTTTTACATCTTTTACCGATGCAAATAGGACGGTCAGGACTATTGCCGTTTTATTTTGGGGAATATCGCTATACTCCCTTTTTAATCGCATAGGTTTTTCAGGCAAGAATTTACTTAAAATTTTTCTGTTTACTATATTGTTTATAAAAACGGCAAATGGCGCAAAAGAAAAGACTGATAAAAGCAATTTCCCAAAAAAACCGCATGGAACAAACCACCATAGAAAACACAAAAGTACCGTCGGCAACAAAGTCAATGCAATATATAAAGTTAATCTGTGTTTCTTATTTTTCACAATACCAAGACAGTTAAGAAACATTTGATTATCTTCATCAAAGAGGCTCTCGGTAATGCTTCCCGTACTTGCCGCAATTTCTGATACTTCTTTTTCGCTTTTCCCGCTTTTCAATGAGAGCTTTGAAATTTCTTTGCGATATCTGGCACGCGTATCGCCATCTGACATCTGATATACTTTATCTGACAGAAGAATATTTTCCTGTTCAAGACAAATTTGACGGAGTTCATCAAAATCCAGTTCATTAAAAAGTATAAGCGACCTGACCGCCGATGGTGCATTTTCAATAAACTCGCCCTTTTTCAGCATATTGATAACCATATCAATAAGGCTGATTTTTAATGCAATGGGTAAAAAATCATATTCCATATTTGTTAATTGGAATTTTTTCAAAATTGATAAAGTTTCCTCATTTATATTGGCTAACGTCTGATGACAAAGCTCCCGCGCAAGTTCAAGAACTCTTATTTCTTTATAGCCTGCAGGCAATACCGTCCGTGGAATACTTTTTATAAGTGCCGCGCAGATATTCAAAATTCTGTTTTTATTGTCAATCAGCCATCTGCTGCTTTCCGTTTCCAAAAATTCCTTTTCGTAATATTTCTGAAGCTCGTTATACTGCTTTTTCACATAGTTTTTAAGCCTATAAGTATTTTTCATGCAAACCTCCGCTTTAAATGAGTCTTTGTTATTATTAGCAAAAAAGTAAAATAAATACAAAATTAACCATAACACATTTTTTTGAATATAGTTATAGTTAGGAGGTGTTGTTTTGAATTACATTTTCTTGGCTTTTTCTGCCACAGTTTTTACTTGGTTTCTTACCGCTTTAGGCAGTATGAGTGTCTTTTTCTTTAAAAATGTAAAAGAAAAAATAATGAATATGTTTTTGGGATTTTCAGCAGGTATAATGATTGCCGCAAGCTTTTTTTCGCTTCTTGCGCCTGCAAAGGAATTTTCGGGAAATAACGGGTGGTTTGTTTTGTCGTCAGGCTTTATTGCTGGCGCAATCATTCTTGTTCTTTTTGATATACTTATAACAAAAATACGTAAGACCGCTTATTCAAGAACCTTTATGCTTATTTCATCAATTACAATGCACAATATACCCGAAGGACTTGTTGTTGGCGTTGCTTTCGGAGCTTTAAAAGGGCAAGAGCTTAACCTTATAAATATTTTGCCTGCACTTTCCATCGCCTTTGGTATAGGACTTCAGAATTTCCCTGAAGGCGCGGCGGTTTCCCTGCCTTTAAGGCGGGAAGGATATTCACTGCCAAAAAGTTTTTTCTACGGTCAATTATCAGGTGTTGTTGAGCCTGTATTCGGTGTTCTTGGCGCACTTTTAGTTGGTTTTTTCACACCTATTCTGCCCTACGCCCTTTCCTTTGCCGCAGGTGCAATGATATTCGTTGCAGTAAAAGAACTAATCCCTGAATCCGAAAAAGACGGTGGCTATTTATCTTCTTTAGGTTGTATTCTTGGTTTTACATTAATGATGTTGCTTGACGTTGCTTTATCGTAAAATTTATTTATCACAAGTGATATTTTTTATCATTTGTGATAAACTTTTATTCTTTTTTTTGATTTTTGGGGGTTGAAATATATTTATTACTATGATACAATAGACAAAAGTTTTGTAGGGAGGTTTATAAAATGAATATTTTAACTGATATATTCAGACGCTGTGAAATAGTTCTTAACAGCGATAAAACTTACGAAAATCCTTTTGCCGACGTTGATATCAATGCAACGTTTACTCACGAAGACGGTACCGTTATTGCGCTCCCCGGCTTCTGGAACGGTGAAAATGAATGGAAAGTCCGCTTCATTGCTGAAAAGGCAGGCAAATGGACTTATGAAGTTACCTGTACAGACGAAAGCAACACTTCTCTTTGCGATTCAGGTATTATTGAAGCAAAATACGTTGCACCCAGAAATTATCTTGAGGAGCACGGCTACGTTAAATTAACAAAAGGTATGCGTTATCTTACATATGCTGACGGCACACCTTTCTTCTATTTAGCAGATACTCATTGGCAGATGGCTGACTATGAGCGCACAAGCGAATGTAACTATCCCGGTTGTAACTGCGGCAGTCAGTTCAAACATTTAGTTGACGACCGCGTAAAGAAAGGCTTTACTGCATATCAGACTTATTTTGATTCAGCCATGTCAGACGGTGGCGGTAACAAGCGTGTTCATTTCTGGTGGACTGATGAAACTTATACAAAAATCAATCCTCATGCATTTAATGAATCAATGGATATTATGATTGAATATCTTGCTGAGGTTGGTTTGACAACGGCTATCGGTTTTGGTGTACACATTGCATCAATGGGCGCATATCAGAGTGCTGAACCTTTAAAGAAATTTGCACGTTACTGCGTTGCAAGATATGCTTGCTATCCCGTTATGTGGCTTTCAGGTCAGGAAATCAACAATAAAAACTATGATGCATTTGATGCTTATCGTGCCGCCAGTGCACTTGTTGGCGAAATTGACGGTTATCACAGACCTAACGGTGCACATATGTATCCTACCTTTGCAGATGCCCCAATGGCAAAAGAACTTGACGGTGATGACTGGCATCAGATGTGGTATCTTCAGGCAGGTCACGGTGGTTTTGATGCTCTTAAAAGAAGAGTTTTCTATCAGGGCTATTACGAAAACGAAAAGGTTAAACCCTTTATTGAAACCGAATGTCAGTACGAGGACATCTACTGCGGTGGCTTTAACGGTCACGACGCTTCAAGAATCGGTGCTTGGCAGGCAGTACAATCAGGTAGTGCAGGCTTTACATACGGCGTAACAGGCGTATGGGCAATGCGCTGGAATGCAACAGATGACAACGGTTGGGCTACCTATTCACCTGACCCGTGGTACATTGGTATGGACAAGCCCGGTTCAGCTGAAATGGGTTATATGAGAAAGTTCTATGAATACGTCGGCTGGCACAAGCTTACACCAAGCTACAACCACGAATTCGGTGCATTTGAAATGCGTAAGCACGTTTCAATTTCGCACATTGATAAGGACGTTATTATTTACTATATGTTCTCACCTGAAGATGAGCTTGGCACATTCTTAGGTCTTAAGCCTAATACTCGTTATCAGGCTCGTTGGTTTGACCCCGTTAACGGCAAATTTATTGATATGCCTGATATTATTACGGAAAACGGTGAATATCCCATTCCCAACAAGCCATCACTTCGCGACTGGGTGCTTCTTCTTAACACCTACGACCTTGGCGAATATGAAACCGAAGTTTACCCTGAAATTAAGAAGCCTGCGGCTGTTGCAGACATCAAGTTAGGCGACGAAGTTAAGGTTGTTTCAGTTAAAGCTTTGACGGAAGATACTGAACATCCTGCAATAAACTTAATAGACGGCAATGAAGAAACTTATTGGTCTCCCCTTGCTCACGCAACCTGCCAGACATTTGAATTTGAACTTGAAAGCGCAGAAAACGTTAAGTATATTGAATTCGTTTCAAATAATCCTACTCTTATGTATATCCGTTTCCGCGTTTACGGCTCTGTTGACGGCGTAAATTACACCGATATTTTAGCAGAGCGCGCCAATATGATTGTTGGTGTTGGCGGTCAGTGGTCTAAATTTATCGACTTCCTTGATGGTGATAAAAAGTATAAGAAGATTAAGCTTTTCATTAACTCAACAAGCGATAAGGATCCCAAGCGTCAGCTTACAAAGATTGGCTTCTATAAGGCATAATTTTAAGGGCATCGTTTTGATGCCCTTTTTTCTACCTCAGGTTTATTGCAATTTTCAAAAAAATATGTTATTATCTCCTTACGAGGTGAGCATATGAATAATATTGGTGCGAAAATTATAAAAGTAAGAAAAGACAATCAGTTAACACAGATGCAACTTGCACAAATGCTGGGTGTTACGGATAAAGCTGTTTCAAAGTGGGAAAGAAACGTCTGCTTACCCGATATTTTCGTACTTAAACGCTTTTGCGATATTTTTAACATTGATATGCAAAGTTTGTTGTCAGAAAACTCTGATTCTAATAAAAGAGGAGAGAATATGAAAAACACCAGATTTTACCTTTGCAAACATTGCGGTAACATAACTTTTTCAACGGGTAATACGAAAGTTATCTGCTGTAACGATATTGTTGATGAGCTGATTTTAACAAAGGCAACGGAAGAAAATGCCCTTTTAATTGAGGAAATTGACGGTGAACGAAATATAACCTCCTCTCACCCGATGACAAAGGATAATTACGTTCATTTTATTGCCTATCTAAAAGGCGGTGAGCTTCAACTTTTTAAACAGTATCCCGAATGGGAAATAAACGTACGCATACCAAAGCGAGGTCACGGCAGACTTTTGTGGTATGCCCCTGATATAGGACTTTTATATATGAACGTTTAAAGAAGGTAAAAAACCTTCTTTTTTTAATTTTCTCTTGACAATTCGGTCTACATATTGTAAACTATATTTAGTCGACACATTGTAGAATAGGAGAAATTTAAAAATGTCGGATTATCAGTTAGGAATTATTGAAAAGCAGTTTGCAGAAATCATATGGCAAAACGAGCCTATTACCACAAAAAAACTTGTGGAAGAAAGTGAAAAAAAGTTTAAGTGGAAGAAATCAACAACCTACACCGTACTAAAAAGGCTCTGTGAAAAAGGTATTTTTAAAAATGTCAACGGAACGGTTACTTCTGTAATATCAAAAGATCAGTTTTATTCATTAAAAAGCGAAGCCTTTATTGATGAAACCTTTAACGGTTCTTTACCTGCATTTTTAGCGGCATTTACAAAAAATAAAAGTTTAACAAATGAAGAAGTAAAATTTTTAAAAGAAATGATAAATAACTTTAAGGAGGAATAAATATGCCTGAAGTTTTCATCACTCTTGTTAATATTAGCATAAATGCAGGTTGGCTTGTTCTTGCGATAATCCTTTTGCGTTTATTATTTAAAAAAACGCCAAAGTATCTTGTGGTACTTATGTGGGCATTGGTTGGTATTAGGCTTATTATGCCATTTTCCATTGAAAGTATTTTTAGCCTTTTGCCAAGCGGTGAAACTATTCCACAAGATATTCATAAGAAACATTAAAGTATATATGTGGGAACAAGACGGAAAATACGTATGTACCTTTCTACCCGAAACAATTTCTGAAACTATTGATACCGTTCGTAACTCAAAGGCTATTCCATTAGAAGAAGGTCGTATTGTATCAACTGCGTATATTCAAAGCGAACTAACGGTTTATGCAATAAAAAATCCCAATAAGACCGATAAGCTTGAATATTGCGAGGGAAAAAGTTATATAGAAATGAAGCATATATTCTTTCCTCATTTAACAAAAACTTATCTTCCAACATATACGCAGGTTTCAAAGTCCGTCACGCTTGATGTTGACAAAGACGGAAAAGAAGAAGTTTGTACGGTCTTTCCCGGAATAACGTCAGGTTTGTTTACTTTTAAATTAAGGATTTTTGAAAATAATGAACTCGAATACGAAAACACTTTTTTAGGCGAACCTTTCAGTGAATTTTATTTTGAGCAATACGGCTATTTCGTTACCAGAAAAAGCGATACTGACGTTACCTGCTATAAAATTTCCGTTAGAGACGGTAATATATATTTAGAAAGCAACGGTAGAATGGTTCCATACCATGGTGAGCAAGGCGTAAACGAAAATGGCCAAAAGGATTTTGACATTATAGTAAGTGACAGAACTGTTTCGTGGGAATATTCACCTACATTAAGCGCCACGTGGCATTACGTTTTTAACCTTGATTTTCAATGTAATCAAGACAGTATAGAAATCTTTTGTAACAATGGTAAATTAATTGATTTAAATTCTTCCCCGCAAACAACCGATACGCAATTTTATTTAAAAGATAAAAATTCAATTGGTTGGACGCCTGAAGCAAATGTTCACGAGGCACCTAAAAATTCCGTTATAAATTTTATTTTACGCAAGAACGGGCACGTTACCCATACGGGCGAAATACACATTTATGCTGTTAAAACAACCGATATGACCGTTACCTATCAGGCTTATATATCAAGCGATGACGGTATGTTCTTTTCAAAAGACGCTTACGGAATAAAAATTACATCGGCACAATCGAGCATTAAATACCCATAAAAAAAAGGAGCCATACGGTTCCTTTTTTATACATTATATTCGCATCTGTTAATTATATGATTTTGAAATTCCAAGTCAAGTTCATTAAAATATCCACTCCACCCCCACACACGCACAATAAGGTTTGGATATTTTTCAGGGTGTTTTTGGGCATCAATAAGTTTTTCACGGTTAACGGAATTTATCTGCATTTGGTGGCCGCCTAAATCAAAAAAAGTTTTTACAAGCATCGCAACTTTTTTTATGCCGTCAGCGTGATTAAATACGGTATCGTGAATTTCTATTGTAAAAGGTCCGCCGTTACAACAATTGCTTAAATCAAATTTTGAAAAGGTTTGTATTGCTGAAAGGGGGCCATTATTTTTTGCCTGAAAACTCGGCGAGAAACTTGAAGCAAATGGCTCGCCTTTTTTTCTTCCGTCAGCCGTTGCGCCAACGTTTTTGGCATAATTTATGTATCCCGTTGCAGTACCTGTGCCTGAACGGTAAACACCGCCACGGCTGTTTTCTCTGCCGTTAAAATTTTGGCTGAAAGTTTTTAATATATCATCGGCAAGTGAATCAACGTAATCATCATTGCTTCCCATTTTGGGGCAGTTTAATAAAAGTTTTCGTAAATCTTCAAACCCCTCAAAATTATTTTTCAGCGCTGTTAAAAGTTCTTCCTTTGTTGTAAATTTTTCATCATATATTGCTTTTTTTATGGCAGCAAGCGAATCAGCCCCATTTGAAATTCCGCCGCTGAAAATGCCGATGTTATTATACTTTGCGCCACCTTCAAAAATTCCTTTGCCCCTTTCAATGCAAGGTGAAATAAGGCTTGAAAGCAACGGATGGCTTAAATAGCGGCTTTTATTACAAATGCTTATAACATTATCACATTCTTCCTTTATAAGCATACGCACTTTATCTAAAAACTCATCAAAATTTTCAGAAGAAGAAAGATACTTATCAGTTGCTTTTTCAACAATTTCAGGAAAATTTATTTTGTACATATTGGGTATATCTGCCCCGAAAACAGGCACGATAAATTCCCAGCAAGCGGCAACGGCATAATCACTGGCATCTTCCAAATCATAGCCTAATTTTAAAAGGGCAGGTATTACAATATCATCATTAGAATACTGTGGAAAGCCCATACCTTTTTTTGTTAAAAGCGTACCTTTTTCATAAAGTGAAAGAGGTGTATTTTTATTAACGCGCAAGTTTATTTTGGGGTCGATTAAATCAAGTTCTTCTGCAGTTTTAAGGCAAATTTCGCTTAATTCATTATAAGCATCGTTACCATATTTATCGCAACCGCCTAAAACCATACTTTGCCCGTTATCGCCTTGTTGCAGTCCGATGTAAATATCAGTATCAAGGTTAATTGCAATAAAAAACCTTTGGGTAAGTTCAAAAACGTCATCGCCTTTTTCTTTCGATTTTAAGTAATACGGATACATATACTGATCAAATCGCCCAAAAGTAAGATGAATAATTTTGCCCGCACGCAACACAAACGTTATTATTTTAAGCATAAGAAGCGCTTCATAATAATCAGTTGCGCCGTATAACGGCACAGTTTTTAAAGCATTGGCAAGTTTAGTATCCCCCTTTATTTCAGCCGCTTTTCTGTATTTTTCACAAAGTTCAAGGCAAGCATCAATGGAAATGATAATCGATTTATAAAAATCCGAGCCATTATCGTGCTTTAACGTTTTTTCCCTTAAACCCCAAAATCCGTTTTTAAGCAAAAACTCATAATCTATCGTTACGTTAGCCGTAAAAAGCTGCCTTTCAACAGGCAATTTTGCATAAGAACGGTGAAAGCCGAAAATATCATCATTATAAAATACGGGAATTTCCCTTTCCAAAGTAAATTTAAAATTTTGGGCGTATTCAATATATTCAGATGAATATTCCATTTCTTCAGGTTGTGGATTTTCTTTTATTCTGTTTTTTCTGAACTCCCTTTTTAATAAAAATTCACGTTCATTTTTTACAATATCATTCATATTTTTTTAACCTCAATACCGTATTCATTAAATATTTTTTCAGCATCAGTTGATTTCAATTTATCAATATTTAAAGTATATTCCCTTAAAAGCCCTTTGTATTTTGCCCCTGCAAAGTTGTTATATGGCAGAACTTCAACGTAAGAAACGTTAACGCTTTTTAAAAGTTTTGCAATTAAAGTAATATTCTCTTTTGTATCGGTAATTCCCGTAATCAGCGGCACGCGCGTTATAAACGGTGTTTTTGATTTCGCAAGCGTTTTGTAGTTTTCAATAATAATTTCATTATCGGTGCCGCAGTATTTTATATGTTCATTATTATCAATAAGTTTTAAATCATATAAAAACATATCCGCTTCATGCAACACTTTTTCAAAATTTTCAGAATAGCCACAAGTTTGCACACAGATGTGAACTTTATTCTTAATTAATCTTATACACTCAATCAAAAAATCACTTTGATTTAACGGCTCACCGCCTGAGAAAGTTACACCACCGTTATTCATATTAAGAATTTTTTCATTTTTTAATATTTTATCACAAAGCGCTTGTGCAGAAATATCTTCACCGAATTTTCTGACAAGATTTCTTTTACACAATGAAATGCTGTTTTCCAAAAGTTTGCCGTTAACAAGGCAACAATTACAGCCAATACAGCCGTTAGGATTGCGATAATATTCAACTTCGTATTTCTGCCCCTCGGGGTTATGGCACCATTGGCATTTTAAAGGACAGCCTTTTAAAAAGACAGTCATACGAATGCCCGGACCATCAAAGGTTGAAAACTCTTCAAGGGAAAAAATTCTACCTTGCATAACCTCACCTCAATTATATTTTATAATTTAACTATTGACTTTTCAAGAAAAATATTGTATAAATATAGCCATAGTTTTACTTTTAAGGAGAGGGCTTATGGTACTGCACCAAACTATAAATTCAATAGGTGTTAAAATATATAACGGATATTGGTATAAAGGTTATTCCTGGCAAAATCATCTGCACAAAAGTTTTGAATTTATTTTTGTTGAAAAGGGAGCGTTAAAGGTATCTGTCAGCAAAGAGGAATATACAGTTTCAAAAAATCAGGCAGTTATGGTGTTTCCTTACGAAGTACACTCTATCAAAGCCGAAGCTGATACCGTTTATTTTGTTGCAGTATTTTCAATGGACCTTTGTGAAAGCTTTTATAATTTCACCGAAAAATCTGCACCTGAAACTCATTTATTTATGCCTGAAAAAGAAATTATTGAATACCTTAAATTTTTTATTATGAAGCCACAGGGCGATTTTGACAATTTTAAGAAAGTTCCTGACGTGCCATTTTTTTACTTAAAATCCTGTTTATATGCTTTGTGTGGCGAGTTTACGCAAAAAGTTAATTTTGCCGATAGTCCGCGCAACACAATGCTGACTGCCGAAATTCTTAATTACATTGAAAACAATTATCAACAGAACATTACCTTAAAAACTCTTTCAGATGATATTTCAAGTCGGATCGTA
>JAZROC010000038.1:0-4703 GCA_045648525.1 Clostridia bacterium | reverse complement strand
AGGTGGCTGTATATTTTATTTTAAGCCAAGAGGAATACCGTTTAAAGAACTTTCTTCAACAATTTTTTTCATATTTTCATAAGCATTTTTACAATTTTCCCAATCTGCATCGTTCAAAAATACATCGGGACGTTTTTCTGCAAGTCCATATTCAGTAGCAGACAATATCGAATAAGTATAATTGGTTCCTGCACTATCAAGAGCCTTTGCATAGATATATATAGGCATACATTCAGAACTTGAAATATATGCTTTTCCATCTTTATCACGTTCAACATAAATATTCAAAATACCGCTTTGCTGTGTCATCTGACCGCTTGTAACTGTTGGTTGTGATAAGAAATTGCCCATTGAATATGCAACAATTACATTTTTGCTTTCGCCTTGGTCGTTTAAGATATTTTTATAAGTAACAGGTTGAAATACGTGTGAGCGTGTGCCATAAACAATATCAACACCGCATTTTATTATTCTGTCAGCAAGTTCACGTTGGTCATCAGTAACCTTCGATGCCATTTCTTCACCCCAGTGCATTGAAACTATTACTATTTCCGCACCGTCATTTTTTGCCGAGGCAACGTCTGATTCTATTCTGTCCATCGTGCCTTCAACGTCATAAAAATCAATACTCGCTATGCGATCGGTATCAATTTCATCCTGATTAACGAATTTATCAGTATAAGCTAAAACTGCAACTTTAATGCCACCGAAATCTTTAACAACGTAATTTTTTTCACCTTCAAGAGAACTTCCGCATACAATCAAACCTGCTTCGCGAAGATTTTCGATATTATTTTTAATTCCTTCATTTGAAAAATATGAAGCACGGTCATTGGCAGTTACGCAAATATCAAAACCTGCTTTATATGCGGCAGTGGCAATCTCTTTAGGATAATTATAAATCGGTGCGCCTGCAAGTTGTGTTCCGTTTTTATTAGCATCAATTATACCTTCAAGATTAAAAAGAACAAGGTCACCATCAAGATACGGCTGTATCGTTGAAAAACAATTATCAAAATTATATTCACCATACGCATTACTGTTGCTTGAAATAAGAGTATCATTTAAAACAACATCGCCCGCAAGCTGAATTTTTATTCTGTTTGGATTTTCAGTCGCAACAGGCGTAGGTGTTACAACAAGTGTTTCATCAGGGTCATTCACATCAGATGAACTATTTGTAACAACAGTTACAATTAAAAGCACAATAAGTGAAATCGCCAAAAGAAAATACAATACGCTTTTTATATATCTGAAATGATAATTTTTCAAACCGCTCATATATATAATACTCCTGAAAAATACTAATTTTTTCATTTAGATTATACCATAAGACAGCTATGTTTGCAATACGTTTATTTTATTATGTTACCTATTTTATCAATTTTATTCAGCAATTCAAGATATTTCTTTTCAACTTCAACAAAACGACTGTAATAACAACATTCGTTACCATCGCATAAACACACCGGTTTTGCAAAACATTCACTTATACAGCACCAGCCCTCGCAATTATTCCAATTAACTTTACCCCAATTATCCTGTGTTTCCGTTACCTCAATACATACCCCCATAGGAATAACACCAATTATTTTTCCGCTTGCTTTTGGTTCGTTTCTGAAATTCATATGTTCTTTATACAAAATATAATTGCCCGTTTTATACATTTTTTACACTCCTTTTTTATAAAAGATATGCAAAAAATATAGTAAATATGTGAAAAGCGGAGAGCTTTTGCCCTCCGCCTGATTTGTGTTTATTTTACGTTTCTTTCAGCAATTTCAATCGCCTTTGTAATCATATGACCACAGTTTCTGGATGAAACTTCACCCCAGCCTGATGTTTTAACCGTGTCATATACACCTAATTCCTTAGCAATCTCATGCTTAAGTGCCATAGACATTTTTGACATAAACTATTTCTCTCCGTACTTAAATTGTAAGCATTTAATCATCACTTACGATATTATTATCTGCAAGACGAAGTGTTTTATTTGTGGAATTTTCAGGCAATTTTAATTCAAACCAAAAATTCGAACCAATTCCCAAAGTACTTTCAATACCAAAATCCGAATTATGCCCAATAAGAATAGTTTTTACAATAGAAAGACCCAATCCTGTACCAACTTGTGACCGAATATGTGTTTTCGACCTGTAGTATCTATCCCAGATATTTGCAAGTTCTTCTTCAGGAATTCCGTTACCGGTATCAATAATTTCAATTCTGGCACAATCAAATTTTTTTGTTATTTTAATAATTACACGCTTATCTTCACCGGTATAGTTTATAGCATTTGATAACAAGTTATACAAAACTTGTTCTATCCTTACTTCGTCTCCTAAAACATATGCCTGTTCAGGAGCCTCAAGTTCAAAAGCAAAACCTTGTTCTCGTACAACAGAAAATCTTTCAAGAATTTTTGTTACCGTATCAATGATATTAAATGCCTTGAAATTAAATTTTATGTCAGCAGCTTCAACTTTTGACAGTTCAAGAATATCATTTACAAGAAGCGAAAGTCTGTCCGTTTCATCAATGATAATTTTAAGATTTTTCTCACGTTTTTCCTTATTATCCCCCGAAATATCTCTAATCATCTCCGCATACATTTTTATCATTGTAAGCGGTGTTCTCAAATCATGAGAAACGTTCGCCATTAGTTCCCGCCTGAACTCAGCTGCCTTTGCAATTTCATCAGTGGCATAGCTTAATGCTTTTGACAAATCAGAAATTTCACCAAATGCATCATCAGTATCGAAATCAACGTTAATATTGCCCATAGCAAGTTCTCGTGCCGAACGGGTTAATTTTTCAACAGGACGCGAAAATCTGTACGCAATGACGTAAGCAATGATTGCCGACATTAAAAGCGCAATAAGAGTTATCATAATAAACTGTTTTTGCATTACAGTAATAACCGAATCAATAGGACCTAATTGCGACATTACATAAATATATGCGTTTTCATTACTTACTTCGTTCTGCGCCATTGCCGCATAAAACAAAACGCTTTGTTTTGTTTTTTCGTCTTCGATACGAAAATCCAATTCATTATTAGGTGAATTTTTTAATGATTTTTGTATATCGCCAATCGCATGTACATAATGGTTAAGGTCGGTAACCCTTAAATTGTCAATGCGCCCCATATAATCGCAAGCATGAATTATCAAGCCATTCTCATCTGTTACGATTATAATGATGTTATTTTTGTTAGCGCTATCATAAACCTCTTCTTCTGTCAGTTTACCTTTTTTATAAAGAGAAACTATTTCTCTTGCATTGTTCATATTTTCCCTTGCCATTGAGCCTATGTAAAAATATTGAAGAAAAGCTATCTGCAAGAGCCAAACAATTACAAGTAGCATAACTGCAAATATGCAGAAATACTCCCATATTTTTAATTTAACATTAATCTTCCGTTTCAAAAATATAACCTACTCCTCTTACTGTTGAAATAAGATCTCTGTAAGGTTCAATGCTGTTTCTTAACATTTTAATATGTGTGTCAACGGTTCTGTCATCACCAAAAAACTCATATCCCCATACTTCAGATAAAAGTTGATTTCTTGAAAGTGCAATATTTTTATTTTTAATCATAAACGTAAGAAGTTCATATTCTTTGGGCGTAAGCTCAACACGATTACCGTCCACGTAAACTTTACGCGCCGAAACGTCAATATCAAGCCCCTTAATTTTTATGTGCTTATTTTGTAAATCTTTTTGCGCACCTTCACGACGGGAAATTATAACGTTTATTCGAGCCATAACTTCTTTAGGTGAAAAGGGTTTTACAACATAATCGTCAATTCCCAACTCAAATCCAAAGAGCTTATCATATTCTTCGCCCCTTGCCGACAACATTAAAACAGGAATGTCTTTAGTCTTTCTGATTTCTTTGCAAGCTGAAAAGCCATCAAGTCGAGGCATCATAATATCCATAATTATAATGTCATAATCATTACTTTTGCATTTATTTACCGCATCCATACCGTCAACAGCTTCTGTTACGGTATGACCTTCAAATTCTGCATATTCTCGCAAACCAATTCTGATGTTTTCTTCATCATCAACTATAAGTACTCTTGCCATAAAAAAACTCTTCCTTTCCGTAAAAAAACTTCTACAATATTATAATATCATAACATTGTGATAGGTTTATGATAGTTTTATTTAACCTCGAAAATATTTTATCACAAAATTAAAATAAAATAAACAAAAATTTTTTAAGAAAACGTTTGACAAATTTAAAAGGATGTTATATAATTACACCGTTGCTTAAGAAAATTGACTTATGTGTGTGTAGCTCAGCTGGATAGAGTGACTGGCTACGAACCAGTAGGTCGGGGGTTCGAGTCCCTCCACGCACACCAAAGAGCAACGCTCGAAAATTTTTATCATCCTTAAAAGGAGGTGCACTTATGGCAAAATATTGCGAGATTTGTCAGAAGGGCGTAATGTCCGGTAACAAGGTTAGCCATTCAAACCGTCATACAAGAACTTACTGGGCACCTAATGTACAGAAAGTTAGAGCTATTGTTGATGGCTCACCCAAGCAGATTTGTGTTTGCACTCGTTGCCTTCGTTCAGGTAAGGTTACAAGAGCACTGTAATTTATTTGCACAAATTAAAGCTGTTTCGTTTTGTAACAGCTTTTTTTGTTATTCAGACTGAATTACTTTTACTTCGCTTGCAGTATATTGTGT
>JAZROC010000037.1:0-9488 GCA_045648525.1 Clostridia bacterium | reverse complement strand
GAATATCTCGAAATGAACCTCATCAAAATAAAATACATTCACTTTGACATAGATACGATAGAACGCCAGGAAATAATACGCGATCTGCGTCTGGGCGTTTTCGACGTTCTCGTTGGCATAAATCTTCTGCGCGAGGGTCTTGACCTGCCCGAAGTTGCATTAATTGCTATCCTTGATGCAGATAAGGAAGGATTTTTGCGTTCACAACGGTCGTTGATACAGACAATCGGCAGAGGTGCCCGAAATGCTGAAGGCAGGGTAATTATGTATGCTGATAATATGACTGATTCAATGAAAGGCGCAATCGACGAAACCCACCGCAGAAGAAAGATTCAGGAAGATTATAACAAAAAACACAATATTATACCTAAAACTATAATTAAACCTATTCCCGACCTTATCGAAATTACAGGCAAAAGCAAAGATGAAATCAAGGTTGAAGGTAGCCTGAAAGACAGGATACGCTATCTTGAAGAAGAAATGCTTCGTCTTGCTAAAAATCTTGAGTTTGAAAAGGCGGCAAAAATCCGCGATATGCTTAAAACACTTTACGGAGAAGAACAATGAACGACCAAATTATTATAAAAGGTGCAAAAACCCACAATTTAAAAAACGTAAGCGTAACAATACCAAGAAACAAGCTTGTTGTGTTTACGGGACTTTCAGGTTCAGGTAAAAGCTCCCTTGCCTTTGACACTCTTTATGCCGAAGGTCAAAGGCGATACGTTGAAAGTCTTTCGTCCTATGCCCGTCAATTTTTAGGGCAGATGGAAAAGCCTGACGTTGAAAGCATTGAGGGACTTTCCCCTGCAATCAGTATTGACCAGAAAACCACCAACAATAACCCGCGCTCAACTGTTGGCACCGTTACCGAAATTCACGATTATCTTCGTCTTTTGTTTGCGCGTATCGGTGTTGCTCATTGCCCAAAGTGTGGCAAGGAAATAAATAAGCAATCTGTTGACCAGATGGTTGAAGCCGTTCTTTCTATGCCCGAAGGCACAAAAATTCTTGTTATGGCTCCTGTTGTAAGGGGTAGAAAAGGCGAACACGTAAAGTTAATTGAGGATATGCTTAAAGCAGGCTATATCCGCGCAAAAATTGACGGCGAAATGGTCGAGCTGACCGACGATATTAAGCTTGAAAAAAACAACAAGCACAATATTTCCGTTGTGGTTGACCGCCTGATTGTCCGTGAGGATATTCGCTCAAGACTTACCGACTCAATAGAAAGTGCCTTAAAACTTGCAGAGGGGTTAATGATAATTGACCGCCTTGATTTGCAGGAAGAACGCTTGTTTTCTGAAAACTATGCCTGCCCTGATTGCAATATCAGTATTGAAGCTCTTGAACCCCGCTTGTTTTCCTTTAACTCGCCCTTTGGTGCTTGCCCTGAATGTACGGGTCTTGGCACAATTTCGCGCGTTTCCCCTGAACTTGTTATTCAGGACGATAACTTATCCTTAAACCAAGGCGCGATTAAGGTTTCGGGTTGGTTTATAATGGGCACCGATACTATGAACCGTATGTATTATGAGGGTCTTGCCAAACATTACGGCTTTTCCCTTGATACTCCCTTTAAAAATCTTTCAAAAAAGCATCAGGACATTATTTTATACGGTTCAGGAAACGAAGAAATTGAATTTCATATAACAACAAGCCGTCATTCACGCACGTTCCGTCAGGCATTTGAAGGTATAATTCCCCAAACGGAAAGACGTTACCGCGATACACAATCGGAAGGTGTCAAGCGCGACCTTGAACAGTATATGACAGAAAGTCCGTGTCATGCATGCCATGGTATGCGCTATCGCCCCGAAGCACTGGCAGTTAAAATCAACGGCAAGAACATTCACGAGCTTTCCGATATGCCCGTTAATGAAATCCGACCATTTTTAGAAAATCTCACTCTTTCGGGCAAGGATACTATGATTGCTGAACGCATTTTAAAGGAAATCAATACCCGCCTTAAGTTCCTTGAAAACGTAGGTCTTGAATACCTTACCTTAACTCGTTCCGCCTGCACTCTTTCAGGGGGTGAAGCACAAAGAATCCGCCTTGCAACGCAAATTGGCGCAGGGCTTATGGGTGTTTTGTATATTTTAGACGAGCCAAGCATCGGTCTTCACCAAAGGGATAACGAAAAGCTTTTAAATTCATTAAAAGGTCTGCGTGATTTAGGAAATGCTTTGATCGTGGTCGAACACGATGAGGATACTATCCGTCAGGCTGATTATATTGTTGATATCGGTCCAAAGGCAGGTCAATACGGCGGAAGCATCGTTTGCGCAGGCACGCCTGAAGACATTATGAACTGTAAAGACTCAATAACGGGTGCATATCTTGCAGGCAGAGAGTTTATTGGTATTCCTGAAAAACGTCGTCAGCCAAGGGGATATATTACAGTTGAAAACGCTTATGCCAATAATTTAAAAAACGTAACAGCTAAATTTCCCTTGGGCGTAATCTGTGCAGTTACAGGTGTTTCAGGTTCGGGCAAAAGCTCCCTTGTAAATGAAGTTTTGTATAAAACCCTTGCGCGAAAGCTTAATCGCGCTCATTTTCATACGGCGCCTTGTGATGACGTAACCGGATTAGAACAGCTTGATAAGGTAATTGTAATCGACCAAAGCCCCATCGGCAGAACGCCACGTTCTAACCCTGCAACCTATACGGGAGTTTTTGATCATATCAGAAATCTCTTTGCGCAGACGCAGGATGCAAAAATGCGCGGATATAACAGCGGTCGATTCAGCTTCAACGTTAAAGGCGGAAGATGCGAGGCTTGCTCAGGTGACGGTATCATTAAAATTGCAATGCACTTTATGCCTGATATTTACGTGCCTTGTGAAGTTTGTAACGGTCAAAGATATTCAAAAGAAACTCTTGAGGTTCGTTATAAAGGCAAAAATATTTTTGAAGTTCTTGATATGACAGTTGAAGAAGCTTTAGGCTTTTTTGAAAATCTGCCGCAGATACAAAGAAAAATCCAACTTCTCTATGACGTTGGTTTAGGTTATATTAAGTTGGGTCAGCCGTCAACAATGCTTTCAGGGGGCGAAGCACAACGAGTAAAACTTGCAACCGAGCTTTCAAGAAGACCTACCGGAAAAACGGTATATATTTTAGACGAGCCCACAACGGGACTTCACACTCACGACGTTAAACAGCTTGTTGGTATTTTAGACCGCCTTGTTGAGGGAGGCAACACCGTTATCGTTATCGAACACAATCTTGATATTATTAAGATTGCCGACCATATCATTGATATGGGTCCTGAAGGCGGTGTAAATGGCGGAACAGTTATTGCCGAGGGCACACCAGAAGAAATTGCAAAGAATCAAATGAGCCATACCGGTCGATTTATAAGAAAGGTTCTTGAAAAATGAAAACCAGATTTATTTTAGTAAGACACGGTCAAAGCGAAGCCAATTTTAAACGAATCTGCGCAGGTCAAAGTGATTTTCCTTTAACCGACCTTGGCAGAAGTCAGGCAGATGCGGCAGGTGAAGTGTTAAAGGACATGCAAATTGATTTTATTTATGCCTCTGACCTTTCCCGTGCCTATGAAACTGCACAAAGAATTGCAAAACATCATAATCTGGCTATTACCAAGGACGTCAGATTAAGGGAAATACACCGCGGTATTTTTGAAAGCCATTCTTTAGACGAACTTGAAAAAAAGTATCCACAGCAGTTTTACGTTTATAGGAATAATTTGCCTTTTGCGGAAATTGATGGTGGTGAAAGCACTGAGGACGTTCAGGAAAGAATAATGGATTTTTTTGAAGATGTTGCACCCAAACACTTGGGACAGACGGTGCTTGTGGCATTTCACGCAACGGCATTAAGGTATTTTTGCGCTAAAGTTCAAAATATTAAAAAGGAAGATATTGTTGCAACTTTTCCCTTATGCAAAAATGCCGCCCTTACATACGTTGATTACGAAGACGGCAAGTTTTCCGTAACAAAATATAATGATTTTTCACATATTGAAAATTTAAAGTCAACATTTACGCAGGAGTAGAAAATGAAAACCAGACTGATTTTAATAAGACACGGTCAAAGCGAATCAAATCTTAACGATAAATTCGCAGGACAGATAGACGTCAAATTAACTGAATTAGGCAGAAAACAAGGGCAACTTACCGGTGAGTTTTTAAAAAATGAAAAAATTGATGCAGTATATTCAAGTATGCTCACCCGCGCCTACGAAACTGCTTGTTATACGGCAAAACACCATAATCTTACGGTAATTAAAAATGCAGGAGTAAACGAAATAAACGGTGGTCTGTGGGAAAATCTGACTTACCCTGAAATTAAAGCAAAATTTCCCGAGCAATCTTCCATATGGCACACCAATATCGGTTTTTGTTATTGCGAACAAGGCGAAAGCGTTGATCAGGTGCGTGACAGGGTGTATGATGCCATAGAAGAAATAGCGAAAAAACATTCGGGACAGACAGTTGCTATCGGTACACACGGAATGGCAATTCGTGCTTTTATATTAAAAGTGCAGGGACTTCTGCTGGAAGATATGCAGGAAAAAACAAAATGGGCATCAAATGCGTCAGTTACATACGTTGATTATGAAAACGGTAAGTTTACGTTGGTGAAATATGGTCAGGACAAGCATCTTAACGATGCAGGACTAAAGACTGAATTAATCATAAAGGCATAAAAAAAGGCACTTTCAAATTTTTTGAAAGTGCCTTAAGTTTTTAGTTTGCTTTAAGTTCATCAAATACGTCGGTTATTTCTTTTTCAGGAGCTTTTGTCAAAAGGCTTACAACAACTATTGCAATGCAGGCAAAAATGAATGCAGGCAATAATTCGTAAATATCAAGCCAAGTTCCTGCAAATGAGGTGCGGACAACGAATTTCCAGATAAATACCATTGCGCCACCTGAAATTATGCCGGCAAATGCGCCCCATTTGGTTGTTCTTCTCCAGAAAAGAGCAAATAAAACGATAGGACCGAAAGCGGCACCAAAGCCTGCCCACGCAAATGAAACTATACGGAAAACAGAACTTGATGGGTCTAATGCCAAGAAAATTGCAACTATTGATACTGCGATAACAGAAATACGTGCAAGCCATACCGATTGCTTTTCGCTTAACTTTATGCCAAGTGTTTCCTGTGCAATGTTCTGTGAAATTCCTGATGCGGCGGCAAGAAGCTGTGAATCAGCCGTTGACATTGTTGATGCTAAAATACCTGCAAGAATGATACCTGCAACAAAAGCGGGAATATAACCTGTCTGGCTTAAGAATTTTGAAATATCAACAATAATGGTTTCGGCGGCTGATGCGCTTTCGTAAGTAGGTACAATGCCCTTAATCATAAGGCCGTAACCAACAACACCGATAAGAACGGCAACTGCCATTGAGATAACTACCCAAACAGAAGCAACTCTGCGTGATAACTTGAGCTTGTTTTCATCCTCGATAGCCATAAATCTGAGAAGAATATGGGGCATACCGAAATAACCTAATCCCCATGCAAGAGTCGAGGCGACGGGAAGTGCACCATAGCTCATAACTTCGTTTGTTGCTACGTTGAAGCCTTTGAACAAATCAAGATAACCTTCAAGGCTTGAAACGTGACCGATTACGTTACCAAAGCCGTTTAAAAGACCTTCACCTAAACCAACAACAATGAAAAGAGCAACTGTCATAATAATGCTTTGAATAAAGTCAGTTGTTGATGCGGCAAGGAATCCGCCCAAAGTACAATAAATAATAATAACTATTGCACTTAAAACCATTGCCGTAACGTATTCAATGCCGAAAAGTGAAGCGAACAATTTTCCGCAAGCGGCAAAGCCTGAAGCGGTGTAAGGTACGAAGAAAATTACAATAATTATAGCGGCGATTGTTGAAATAATATGTTGTTTATCACCGAAACGCTTGCTGAAGAAATCAGGAAGCGTAAAAGCATCAACGCGGTGTGTGTAAACTCTCAGTTTTTTTGCAACTAAAAGCCAGTTTATGTACGTGCCGATAGCAAGACCGACAGCCGTCCAAACGGCCTCGGGAAGACCTGTCATCAAAGCAACTGCAGGCAAGCCCATTAAAAGCCAGCCACTCATATCTGAAGCTTCAGCGCTCATTGCAGTAACCAGAGGACCTAATTTTCTACCGCCAAGATAGAAATCGTCAGACTTTTTGTTCTGTTTAGAACAAAGGATACCTATTGTTACCATGCCAATAAGATACAGGACGATGGCAAGCATAATAACTATTTTTGAAGTAAGCATCTTTTTTTCTCCTATACAATAAAATTAAAGTAAGTATATCACAATATTACAAAAAACGCAAGAATAGATTTAGAATATACGAGATTTTTATCAACATAAACAAAAAAAGGCACCTATCTTACGATAAGTGCCATAAATTTTGATTAAATCTTATTCTGCTGATGCAGTAGGCATTGTTGATTCAATACGAACGTTTGTAGGTGCTTCGTCGGTGCCTTCATAGCAAATGAAGAAGCGTTTCTGTCCGTTGATTTCAACGTCTGTTGTAATAATAATATAGTTGGTGCTGTTAACTGTTCCCCAACCGCCGTTGCTCTTTGCTGCGTTAAGATACTTTGTCTGTGCATCAACAACCTTTGCAACTGCTTCAGGTACATCGTACTTTGTAAATGAATTTTTAGGTGCCGGTGTAGGTGTGGGTGTTGCGGCAGTTGTAGGTTTAACTGTTGCAGTAGGTGTAGGTGTTGCCGCAGGAGTAGCTGTTGAAGTTGAGGGTGCTGTATCTGAAAGATACTTTGTGCTTATGTAGCCGTACTTTGTTGAGCCGTAACGGATATAAGTCCAATCGCCCACTGTTGCATAAGCAACAACTTCCTTGCCCTTTACAAGTGAAGCAAGTTTCGTGGCTGATGATGAACCTGTTGCACGAACATTAACCTTATCTGCATTAACGTACTTTGTAACGCCCTTTGAAGTATCAGGTGTTGCGGTGGGTTTTGCAGTAGGTGTAACTTCTGCTTTCTTAGGATCGTCAACTGAAACGTATTTTGCTGATATGTAGCCTAACTGACCATCTGAAAGCTTAACTGAATAGAAATCGCCAACCTTGTTGTATGCGGTAACTGCGGTTCCCTTTGAAAGAGAAGTAAGCTTATCGGATTCAGCAGTTGCAGCTTTACGAACGTTAACGCCATCACCTGTTACGTACATAATTGTACCTGCTTCCTGTGGTGCAGTAGGTGTTGCGGTTACGGTAGCAGTAACGTCACCTGGAACTGTGGGGTCAAGTGTAGGAAGTGCTGAATTAAGCGGATCGTCCGTTGCATTGGGGTCAAGTGTAGCATAGGGGTCAGCGGTAGGTTCTTCTGTAATTGTGGGAATTGTGGGAAGAACAGCTGCGGGTGTTGTAGTTACCGGGGGTTCGGTAGGCTTGTTGCCTTTATTTCCCTTTCCGGAAACGCCAACAATAATGAGAACAACAATTACAATAAAGATTAATGCCAATAAAACTGCTGCTAAAATAGCGTTTCTTCTTCTGCGTGCCTGACTTGATGTAGCCATATAAAAAAACCTCCATATGTTAATATTAATACTTTATATATATAATATCACGGAAAAGAAAAAATATCAAGTAGTTTAAATAAAATTAACAAATTTTATGACGAAAAAAGAGAAAACAGAAAAACTGCTTTCTCTTAATTTGGTTATGCGCTTTTTCTTAATTCGGGAAAATCGTCTTCGCAGGAAAGAATATCAAAGTCATAAACCTTCTTTTCGATGCGTCTTACCACACGTTTTTCCTTTGCTTCTTCCTTTCTATCGTTAATAAACTGAACTGTAAGGCATAAGCCTACCCAAAGCATTATCATAATTAAAGCACCCATTTTTAAGTCCTCCTTTTTTGTTTTACAAGCAAATTATATAACATTGCAAGTACAAAAAACGGGACTTTGAAAAAATTTTCTGATTTTTTTAGAAAATTATGCGTTTTTTAGTACGCGGAGTGCGTTGTTCCAAAAAATGTTAAGAATGAGGGCATCACTTAAACCGCGCTCTGAAAGACGCGTAGCAATTTTAGGATAATCTTCAACACCGTTAAAGTTTTCAGGCAGAAAATCAATTCCGTCAAGGTCACCGCCTAAGGAAATATGTTTTGCATCAGGGTCAAGTTCAACAAAATGAAGAATATGGTCACAAAACGTATCAATAGTGGGATTTTCTCCCAAGCAACCGTCATATAAATTTATACCGCAAACGCCACCGGTTTCTTTGATGGCTAAAAACATTTCATCGGAAATATTTCTTGAAGTATTATAAACTTTGCGACTGCTTGAATGGCTTGCGATAATGGGTTTTTCGGTGATTTTCATAATATCCCAAAACCCTTCATCACTTAAATGGCTAACGTCAATAAGCATACCTAACCGTTGCGCCTCTTTTACGTAGTTTTTGCCTAAATCTGTTAAGCCTACGCCACTACCGTGATGACCTGCAAGAGGGTTAATTGCATTCCAACCTAAAGTGGAAATACGGAAACCTTCCTTTTTATATAGATTTTCGAGTCTTGCGGGGTCAAAATCAAAACCTGCCGTACCTTCAATGGTCAAAATTGCTGACATTAAACCGTTTTTATAGTTATTTTCAACGTCCTCTGCCGAAAATGCCTGACGGATAATATCTTTATTTTTTTCAAACTGTATTTTCATTGCGGCAAGCTTCTTTTCAAAGGGGTTCGTGCCGTTTTTCATTGCACCTTGCCAACAGAAACAGGCAAAGCATTGGGCGTATCCGTCAAGAGTTTTTGCGCGCATTAAATCAATATGCGCATTGTTTTCCCTTAACTCACAACAAGGAATGCCCCCTAGACCTATTATGGGGTTTGAGGTGTCGCAATGCAGATCAAAAACAGGAAATTTCATATATTAGCCTCCGTTTACATCGATGATTTCGTTTGCAAGGAATAACAGTTCATTTTTAACGTTGTCGGGAGCAATTACCTGAACTTTTTTACCAAACTGCATAATCCAGGATAAAAATACGGGGCTTACCGCAACCTCAACGATAACTTCAAAAAATTCACCGTCAGGCGAAACAATAATTCCCCTGCCGAAACGGTCAATAAAAACGCCTATAAGTGATTTATGACAGCGCAATTTTACCTTCTTCGTTTCGCCACCAAACATACCGAACATTTTGCGTGAATAATTTGCCGTGTCGAAGCGGTTAGTGGTATCTCTGCCCTCTCTTGCTTCTTCAGAAAGCAAAATATCCACCATTTTGTCAACGCGATAGTGTTTGATTATATCAGATTCTTTATCGTGGGCAAGCAGATAATAATTTTCGTCGTCCCAGGTCAGCGCCCAAGGACTAACTATATAATTTCCACCGTCTTTTCTATAGTGGCGAGCCTTATTCATATCCCACTCAAAATATTTAAAGACGATTTTTTTGTTTTTTGCCATTGCGCTTTGAATAATATCAACGTTAAGATACACACTTTCGTTCATA
>JAZROC010000036.1:0-10760 GCA_045648525.1 Clostridia bacterium | reverse complement strand
TTGGCTCACAGAACGACATGGCTACGATCCGACTTAGTTATATAATGTATAGAACTCAGTCCATTCCTTGAATGCATCAAGTGCTGCATTTGAGTTAAGATCAGTTGAATCTCTGTCCTCAGTATAATACTGGCCGCCCTTCTGATAAAGAAGTGTTGCGAAAGTATTGTTACCTGAACCAACTGCACCAACAACAGGAACGGGCATAGCAAACGTCATTTGCTGGTTCTGAAGATGACCTATTATATTATATACTTCGTCCCAAGTCTCAGGAGGAGTAAGATTGAGTTCCTCAAGAATATCAGTACGATAGAAAGTCATAAAGAAGTCTTGTGTTTCAGGAACAGCATAAATACCGTTACCAAATGTAAAGGGAGCAACTGCGCTTTCTGCATAGCGTTCAGTGTCACAAAGAACTTCTTCATAATCAGGGAAAAGCTCTTTGTTAGCAAGGTTCATAACTGCACCACGGAAAGCATAGTTGATAGCATCAACAGCACCACGGGACAAGCAGATTTCAGGACCGATGCCTGATAACACTGACGGAAGCAATGAACCACCTGCAACAAGACGTGTACTTACGATAATGCCTGTTTCAGCAGTAAACATATCGTCAATTAACTGTTTAAGAATAGTTGCGTTATCACGTGAACCTGTAAGACCTGCGCCTGTTTCAAGCCAAACGATAACGGGTTCCTGACCATCCTGAGCAACAGTTCCACCGATGTTGTCATAGTCTTCAGTAAATGAAGCGATAAATGAACGAACTTCGTGAAGCATTTTTGCAAAGAAGTTTGCATCGGGATTAGGTAATGATTTTGCATTTACAACTTCTTCGGAAGTAATTACAAAAAAGTCAAGTTCAAGGGGGTTCTGGCTCATATCGTTAATCCATGTACCCATAGAAGCGATAGAGTCTTTAAGGTTAGTAAATAAGGTAGGTACGATAGTATGGTCGATTTTCTGCTCTTGGGATGTTTTATCCAACATTCTTTCAAGCAAAAGAATCATACTCTTAAGGCTTGTAAGCTGTGCGCTGATGCCCTTACCATATTTAGCAATCATATCTTCTTCAAGCTTTACGAAATTATTATACTCAGTCAAAAGAATCTTAAGAGCATCGGGAACCATGTCGTCAAGCATATAGCTCTTGTTAAGGTCAGGGCTTGCGCCGGTAATCATAAGAATTCTTCTGTAAGCATAGTTGAGCTGTGAAAGGCTGTTTTCTGCGATTGCGAGGAAGTTACCCATTTCGCCGAGAGTTGATTCAAGACGAATTGTATTTACACCTTCATTAAAGTAGAAGAGAATTACTTCGCCATCTGCGGTCTTGGGTGTGTACATTGTGAAGCTGTTTCCGTACTCAAATGTAAGATTGCTAACTTCTTTACAAGGAACTTCACCGTTAACGGTAAGCTTACGAGTTGTGCTTAAACCGCTTAAGGTATTCTGACGTGCCTTGAGGCTGATAGCATAAAGACCCGCTTTTTCTACGTTGAAAGACCACTCAATCCAATCATTAGGAGCCTGCCACTTATCAGCACCGATAGTATTGTAACGTATCTTTGAATGATGATAAGGTACAGTTGAGGGAGATGATCTGTCAGTAATAGCATATAAAGTAGGTGCTGACTTAAGAATACCGAAGGTAGGATCTTTTGTTGCATCATATGCTGTTGTATCCATTGGGTCAATGTAGCTGTTGTATTTATCAGTGTCTGCTGCAAATAAAACGCTCTGTGACTTTATGTAGGCTTCAGGTGCATGGAGACCTTCTGCCTGAACAAAAATGGAATCAACGCCTGATACCTTCTGATAGCCGTTAGCTTCATAATCCTTCTTAACTTCTTCATAAGGCTTTGCTTCCTTAATCTGATGAAGTTCAGCATATTCAACTAACATACCTTCTTTAATAGCTTCAAAAGCAAGAACGTGCTCACCCTTTTCAAAATAGAATTTAAAGGGTTCACTTTCGTAGCCCATATAGTCGCGGATTGCAACTTTCTGCCACTGTTCTGTCTGATCCTGATAAGGACGCTTTTCGTTATTTGTCTGTTCATCAAGTTTAAGAAGGCTTGAATCTTTCCATACACGTTCAAGGTTTACCTGACGTGCTTCATAGAATGGTACCTTACCGTCAATATAGACTTTACGCTGTGCAGCGGAACTTTTATCGTTTAAAGTTTCCTGTACACCGTTTTTGTCGTAAGTAACCGTTTCATATAAAAGGTATGAGAAAGTGATATTATACCAGCCGGCTGTTTCAACGTTAACAACCCAACCGCAAATACCTTCATCATAGAACAATGCACCTTCACGAAGTGTTTCGGGCAAATGTTCAGATGCCCTCTTAATCATGGGAAGGCTACCGATAATTTCACCTGTTGTTGCATCAAACTGAACGGCATCTTTTCCCTCCAGTTTAATAGAAACGTCAGGTTCAGCAGTGTCCTTTATAGAATTGCGATATGCCTTATAGTCAAAAGTATTGTCAACTGCATTGTCAAACACTTTTGCTTCTTCGGTCAGTTCGCTTTCTGCACCGCTTTCATCTTCTGTTGTGCTTGCTTCGGTCTTGGTATCAGTAACAACTTCCTGAACAGTTGCATCTTCGGGGTTAGCAAATGCTACACACGAAAATGCGGAAATTGCCAATGATGCCACGATAACGAATATAAGCACCTTGTTAAGCAAAGACTTCATGTTATTCCTCCTGAATGCTAAAATGAATCTGTAAAACACGGAAACAGCCCCTTATATATATAATAATGAGTGTGCACTTTACAGACTGATACATATTATCTACCCTATCATACCACTAACTGCGCTTAAAGTCAATATGCAACAAAAAATTTTTTTATTTTTTTATTTTCATTTTTTTGCCCAAAAACCCAGTAATTTAGGGGTATTTTTGATTTATTTAGCACTTGTTTATAATTTTTTTACATTTTTCTTTTAACAAATCTCCCTCATAATTGTTACATTTTCATTAAATATAAAATATTTTAAAAAATTTTGATTTTTGGTATTGACTTCTCACTTCCTTTAATGTATATTTATAGCGAGTGATAAATTTCACTTAAATTCATTGGCAGGCGAGGTGTTTTTTATGAAGACACTAAAGCGACTTTTTTCATACTTTGTTCCTTACCTGAGTGTCATAATACTCTATCTGTTTATGGGCGTTTTGATAGTTTCCCTTGCTATGATTTTGCCGCAGGTCACGAAACATATAACCGATTCAGTTATTCTTGATGCTCATTTTTCATTTTTTGGTTGGTCGCCCAAATCAAAGGAACAGTTATTTATCATTCTTGCTTCACTTTGGCTGCTTATTGTTGTTATAAGACAAGGTATTGCTTACCTGCGTTCTTATCTTATGACAAAGGTCTCTGTCAAAGCCGTATGTAAAATGCGCGAAGATATTTTTGACAAACTGTTATGGCAGTCTGTTTCCTTTATACAGAAAGAAAATACGGGAAACATTCTTACAATTCTTAACGGCGACGTTGAACTTATAAAAAACTTTTTTATAGGTACTGTTCCGACTATACTTGAAGCTATTTTCGGCTTTGTTTTCGCAAGTATAATGATCTGGCAAATGAGTCCGTTTATGGTCCTTGCTACTTATATTTTTACGATTCCGTTGTTCATTATATCAAAGAGAATGAGCAAAATTTTCTTTAAGTGGTACCATTTCGTACGTGAATCAAGTGCTGATTTAAGTATGGTTACACAAGAAAATCTTAACGGCATAAGAATCGTAAAAGCCTATGCACAAGAAGAACAAGAAAAGAAAAAATTCGCAGAAAAAAACGAAGGTTTCAGATTTCATGCCATTAATTATATGGTATATTGGTGCCGCGAATATATCCCCTTTGCCGTTATAAGTTTTTTACCAAACATTTTCCTTACTCTCGTAAATGCACTATTGGTTGTCAACGGCAAAATGACTCTTGCTGAATTTATCGCTGTTGCAGGTTATATTAACTATATTCTCGTACCTTTTACACAATCAAACCATTGGATTAACGTTGCACAGCAAGCAGCAACAAGTGCTGAAAAAGTTTTCAGAGTTCTTAACATTGGTTCAACGATTGCTTCTAAACCCAATGCCGAAAAACCTGACGTTTCCAAAGTTGACCTTAAACTTACAAACGTGGGATTTTCTCACGAAGGAAAGAAAATTTTAGACGATATCACCATTGATTTACCTCAGGGAAAAACCCTTGGCATTATCGGTACAACCGGTAGCGGTAAAACAATGTTGACAAACATTATGGCGCGTTTCTTTGACGTTACAACAGGCGAAGTTACCGTAAACGGAATTAACGTTAAGGATATGGATTTAACCACTCTGCGCTCGTGTTTTGCACCTGTTCTGCAGGACGTATTTCTGTTCTCTGACACCATCGCAAAAAACATCGCATTTGGTCGACCAGAAGCCACATATGAAGATGTGTTGAAGTGTGCAGAAGTTGCTCAAGCACATGAATTTATAAGCAAAACACCTGATGAATATGACACCATCGTCGGTGAACGCGGAATGGGTCTTTCAGGTGGTCAGAAACAGAGAATTTCCATTGCCAGAGCATTGTTATATAATTCCCCCATTCTTATTTTTGACGATGCAACAAGCGCCCTTGATATGGAAACCGAACAATTACTTTACAAGTGCCTGAAAGAAAAATATTCCTCACAAAGCCGCATAATAATTGCCCATAGAATTTCATCGGTGAAAGATTGTGATGAGATTATCGTTTTAGAAAAAGGTCGTATAGTTGAAAGAGGTACTCATCAGGAACTGGTTGATATGAAAGGCCGCTATTACGAAATTTTCAAAGAGCAATATTCAACTGCTCTTGAAGCAATGTAAAGGAGGTGGCGATATATGGCACGTAACAGATATATGGATGATGAGCAGGAAGCCAAAAAACTTAATTTTGGTCTTTTAAAACGCTTACTCAAATATGCATTTCCTTACAAATCGAAATTTATATGGGGTCTTTCATTACTAATTATAAACGTTCTCGTTTCGCTTATATGGCCACGGCTTGTTCAATGGCTTATTGATAATGTATTGACCACCGGTGGTGCCTATGAAAAAAGTGTTGCTGCAATTCTTATTTCCATAGGCGGTGTTGCGTTAATACTTTTTTTCGACGTATTTTTAGCATCAAAACGCGTGTTTGTAATTACCGAATTGGGTCACTTCACCATTCACGATATACGAAAAGAAATTTTTAACCACGTACAATCCCTTGATTTCAAATATTTTGTCGACAGACCTGCGGGAAAAATTCTTGTAAGGATAACCTCATACGTTGATGGACTTGCAAACCTTTTGTCAAGCTCACTTATACAGTTAATTGTTGATGTTTTTACTATTATATGCATCGTTGTTATACTTTTAACAATGAACGTAAGGTTGACTTTTGTTAGTTTCATAATTCTTATTCCCCTTTGCACTTTCATTGTTTTAATGAAGCGCGTTATCGAAAAATGGTCGCGCCGAGTAAGAACAAAGGCAAGCAACCGTACCGCATATCTTCACGAAAACCTTATGGGGCTCTACGTTACTCAAGCTTTTAACCGCGAAGAAAAGAACAGTAAAGAGCTTGTAAGGCTGGATGACGAAACTAATGATCAGTGGATCAAATTTCACCTTGCCAGTTCGTCGATGGGTCCCGCAGTTGATATCCTTTCAACAATAGGCACTATTTTAGTTTACTTTTTTGCCATTAAGTTTATAGCTAATGGCGAAATGACTTTAGGCGCTCTTACGGCATTTACTTCATATATGTCTCGTTTCTGGCAACCTATTGCTTCCTTTACTAACATCTTTACGCAGTTTAGTGAAGCAGCAGGAAATATTGAACGTATTTTTGAAACTATTGATACTCCCGCTGATATAAAAGATTCCGAAAACGCTTACGATTTGCCCGAAATTACAGGCGCGGTTGATTACAAAAACGTTACATTCTCCTACGATAACGAAAACAATATTCTTGAAAACGTTTCGTTTTCCGTAAAACCAGGTGAAATGATTGCTTTTGTAGGTCCTACCGGTGCAGGAAAAACTACGGTAGTTAACTTACTTTCACGTTTTTACGACACAACTGACGGTAGCGTTGAAATTGACGGACACAACGTTAAAGACGTCACCCTTTCATCCTTAAGAACGCAGGTTGGCGTTATGATGCAGGATTCATTCATTTTTTCAGGTACGGTTATTGATAACATACGTTACGGCAGACCTGATGCAACTGACGAAGAATGTATTGCCGCGGCTGAAAAAATTTATGCTTCTGAATTTATTGAAGCCTTGCCCAAAGGATATTACACCGTACTTGAAGAACGCGGTGCAGGACTTTCCGCAGGCGAAAGACAGCTTCTTTCCTTTGCCCGCGCAATTCTTGCTGACCCTAAAATTCTTATTCTTGACGAAGCAACTTCGTCCATTGATACAAAAACAGAAATGCAAATTCAACGTGCTTTGCAAAAGTTACTGGAAAACAGAACAAGCTTTGTTATTGCCCACAGACTTTCAACCATAAAACGTGCTGACCAGATAATGTGCATTGCCAATAAAGGCATTGCCGAAAGAGGTACGCACAAAGAGCTTATGGATTTAAAGGGTATCTATTACGAGCTTAATATGAGCCAGTACAAAGCATTGGTAAACAAGGAGGCTTAATGGAATATTTATCTATTGCAGTTCTGATACTTCTTATAGTATCACTCATTCTTCTGGCTGTGCTTCTGAAAAAAATTTCTTCAAATGAGTCAGCAGATGAAATAAAAAAGGAAAACGAAAATTTAAAAAATATGATTCTTCAACAGAACAGTGATTTGAGAAAAGAGATAAACACCACTCTTTCAAATTACAACACTGCCGTTAACAACACGGTTAACCAGCAGATAACTCTTTTGCAGAATCAAATGAAAGAATTTTCACAGGCACAACGTGATGCTTCGGAGCAGGAACGTCGCCAACTTGAAGAAATGCGAAGAACAATGGAAAATAATCTTCGCTCAATTCAGACAGACAATGCCGAAAAGCTTGAAAAAATGCGCGAAACTGTTGATGAAAAACTTTCTTCAACACTTGAAAAACGCCTTACCGAAAGCTTTTCAACCGTTGGTAAGCAACTTGAAAACGTTTATAAAGGGCTTGGTGAAATGCAACATCTTGCTTCAAGCGTAGGCGACCTAAAATCAGCCCTTACGAACGTAAAAATCAGAGGTACATGGGGTGAAGTTTCGTTAGACAGTCTTCTTTCTCAAGTTCTCTCCCCCGAACAATATAAACGTAACGTAAAGCCGAATCCCAGAAAATCAAATATCGTTGAATTTTGTATTTGCTTACCCAATAACGAAAATAACGACATAGTATTTTTGCCTATTGACTGTAAATTCCCCATTGAAGATTACCTTCGTTTGTGTGAAGCCTCGGAAGCAGGCGACACTGCGGGTATAGAAGTGGCAGGAAAGAGTCTTGAAAATTCAATTAAGCTTTCTGCAAGAACAATCCGTGACAAATATATTGACCCGCCTTACACAACCGATTTTGCTATTATGTACCTTCCCATTGAAGGTCTTTATGCCGAAGTTGCAAAAAAAGTTGGTTTATGCGAGCTTTTACAGCGCGAATACCGCGTTACCGTTGCAGGACCTACAACTATTGGCGCATTCCTTAACAGCCTTCAGCTTGGTTTTAAAACTCTTGCAATTCAAAAACGTACAAGCCAGATTACAAAACTTCTTGTTGATATAAAAAAGAATTTTGGCATTTTTGCAGATCTTCTTGATAAAACACGCAAAAAGCTTGATGAGGCAAGCGGAAAAATCGCAGATGCTACGTCAAGATATCAAAAAATTGATAATCTTTTGGGCAAAGCTGATACTTATACCGTTGATGAACCACCTGTTTTACCTGAAGAAACCGAAAATTAACGTTTTTTATCAAAATTTCATATACATAAATCAAATAATATAGTATAATTATATTCGGTGCATAATATCTGCACCGAATATTTTTTTGAGTGTGTGAAATGAAAACGAAAAAAAACGAGCAATTTATGGTAATGCTTGCAAGCATTGCGATGATAATAATTTTATCAGTTGTCTTTTTTAAAGTACGGCAAAACTATCTTTACACCAACAGAGAAAGACTTATTATTTTCTGCTATCAGACGAATATAGCAGGCTCCGATGGTGAAGAATGGTCAAAACATTTAAAAAAGCAATTCCCCCATATTCCTGATTTTGAAGTAAGCTGCTATGAAATGAAAGAAGCGGGAAATGAATCAATAACTATCACAAGCGAAAACGGCTGGGCACAGATTGTTACACGTTTAGGCGCAGGTGAAGGCGATATTCTTTTCGTTGATAATGAAGTTTTTTATCAGGTATTGCTTAAACAAAATTTAATTGAACCATTAGTTGGAAATTTTGAAACCCCTGTTACCGACAAAAGCGGAACTGTCTTTGGAATTGACGTTACCGAAATGACAACAGCAGGTTTATTGAATCACGGAACAAGCCAGTACGTTGGTTTAGGTCAACAATTACCTATTAAACCCGTTGATAACAGTGTTTTTGAATACAACGGCCTGAAATATTCCCCTCGCGTTATTGCTGTAATATTTAAAGGTTCAAACCGCATTGACCAATCACAAGAAATACTTAATACCCTTTTTGGAGAAAACGTATGAATAAACTAAAATACGCACTTTACCACGGTAAAATAATTTTACTTGTACTTATTATTTTGGTTTTCTTTATTACGTCTTCTGTTTTTGACGTAATTTCACAATTAAATTCTGCAAAAGACGGCATAGAAATGTTATTAGTTGACGTTTCCCTTTCAATAGGCGATGCCGACGAGCTTGCAAAAAGTGTAAAGAAAATTACTAACGTAAAATACGTTGGTGCCGCAACGATAAATGAAAAAGATACTCGCGATTACATTAAAACCGTAAGCAATTATTCTTTTTCTGATTACCTTACCGACATCACTTCAGCAAAAAATGCAGAAATTATTTTCGTTTCGGAAAGCATTTTACCGGAAGTATTTTTAATGGAGAATATTGTTCCCCTTAAAATTGACGGCTCTTTTAGCGACATATGCTATAACAACGGTATTTTATATGCCTATCCGTTAAAAAATACCTATGTAACACAGTATGGCTCAACGGTAATTTCTTTACAGGAAAACACCTATGCACTATTGCTTGACGGAGACCACACCGACGAAGCCCGCCAATATTTAAAAACTTTAGCTATGGAGGAAAAATAATGTATACTCAAAATTGTTCGCCCAAAAAATCAGGCGTTTTAAAGACAATTCTTCTTATAATCGCCCTTGTTATCCTCATTTTTGCATTATCCTTTGTTTTTGCATTTATAGAATTACCTATTTCCCCTACCGCCGCATCTGCCACCTTTATGCTTATTGCCTTTATTCTGGGATATCTGCTTTTCAAGCCAACAATAAGCACCTATGTTTACGAAATTAACAGCAAACACTTTACAATAAAACAAACCTCATATTTGGGAACTATTTCAGAATTAAAATTTAATAAAAATGATATTTCCGCAGTAGTTGAAGGCAAGGGCGGAAAAAGGCTGTACCCTGCAGGAAATATCCCCTACACCCTGCAAATCGGAGAAAAGAAATACACTATCGCGCCTGACAGAATTTTGCTTAATTACCTTGAAAATTCATCTTTTACCGATGCATATATTGATTCGACTTTTGAAAATCTTTTAGACGACCTTAAATCCCTTATCGCAATACCTTCAGTAAAAGAAAATCCTATAGACAATATGCCCTTTGGCAAGCCTTGTGCCGATGCACTTGATTTTACATTAAAACTGTGCTCTGACCTTGGTATGAGAACAAAAAACGTTGATAACTATTGCGGTTGGGCAGAAATTGGTGAAGGTGAAAAACTTATTGCTGTTCTTTGCCACCTTGACGTTGTGCCTGCAGGCGACGGATGGAACACCGACCCATTTTCAGCAATTATCAAAGATGGTGAAATTTTAGGCAGAGGCGCCATTGATGACAAAGGTCCTGCGCTTGCCGCAATTTACAGTGTTGCCGCAATAAAAGAAAAATACACTGAAATACCAGCAAGAATCCGTCTTATTTTTGGTTGTGATGAAGAAAGTGGCTGGGGTTGCATGGACAGATATTCCCAGACAGAAGAAATGCCGCAAATGGCATTTACCCCTGATGCTGAATATCCTGTTATAGTAACCGAAAAAGGTATTGCTCACTACGTAATCGAAACAAGCCTCGAAGAAGGCGAATATCAGCTTTATATTAACGGCGGTTTAAGGGCAAATATGGTTCCCGACAAAGCGCACGCAACTATTATCGGCAACATTGACAAGCTTTTTAACGTGCTTAACGAATACGACGTACACTCCCGCGGCTTAAGTTTTTCAACAAAGGGAAACACTCTTGAAATTGATGCTGTTGGTACAGGAGCGCACGGTTCCACACCGGAAAAAGGTGTCAATGCATTTTTTGAATTATTCAAATTTATTAAAGCTCTTGATTTAAAGGGCAGTCAGGGCAAATTTGTTGACGATATGGTTAATATTTTCGTTGATAAAACTGACGGAAGTGGTGCAGGTTTAAAGCTTAATGATGAAGTTTCAGGTAACCTCACCCTTAACCTTGGTATGTGCTTTATTGGAAAAAATAATCTTTTTACCAATATGAATGATGACTCCTGCAAAATTGT
>JAZROC010000035.1:0-6597 GCA_045648525.1 Clostridia bacterium | reverse complement strand
ATAGCTTTAGTTGCCCTTACGGTGTTCTGGTTCTTTATGTTCAGACCTATCTGGACAGGTACCTCCGTTTCCCGCGATTTTGTGGGCACGTGGCTCCATTGGCAGCAAGGCTGGTTCGGATACTATTTTCCCAAAGGATAGATTTTTATGAAAACTCTTTTAATTGACGGCAACAGCCTTATAAACCGCGCATTTTACGCCCTCCCCATTCTTTCAACGGATGAGGGCGTATATACCAATGCCGTTTACGGTTTTTTGAAAATGTTTTTTAAGGCGGTTGATGAATATCAGCCTGATAATATCGTCTGCGCCTTTGACGTGAAGCATCCCACTTTCCGCCACGAACATTATAGCGAGTACAAAGCAGGCAGAAAGAAAATGCCTGACGAGCTTGTACCGCAAATTCCTCTTTTAAAAGAGGTTTTAAAAGAGCTTGGCGTTTTCTGTTTTGAAAAACCGGGTTTTGAAGCCGATGATATTATCGGCACCTATGCCCGCTTAACAGAAGAAGCAGGCGGTCAGGCGGCCATTCTTACGGGCGACAGGGACTCTTTTCAGCTTGTAACAAAAAACGTAACCGTCTGGTTTACAAAAAAAGGCATTTCTGAACTTGTAATGCTTACTCCTGACAATTTAAAGGAAAATTACGGTGTTGAAGCACATCAGGTGTGTGACCTTAAGGCACTTATGGGTGATTCTTCTGATAATATTCCAGGTGTTCAGGGCGTAGGCGAAAAAACGGCTTTAGGCTTAATTGAAAAATATTCGTCAATAGAAGAACTTTATAATCATGCCGATGAAATTTCAGGCAAAATGGGCGAAAAAATCCGCGCAGGCAAGGATAGTGCCTTTGACAGCAAGTTTTTGGCAACTATCGTTACCGACGTACCCGTTGCTTCGCTTGAAGAAACTCTCTACCGTCCCGTTGATGATGAAATTGCATCTGCGCTTTTTAAAAAGTATCAGTTTAAATCTCTTTATGAGCGTGTAGGCACAAAGGAAGAAGTTTTTTCCTCTGAAACGCTTGATTTTGATAATTTCGCTTTTTCGGGCAACGTTCTGGCAATATGTATGGGTACAGACGAAATTTACGTTGCCACAGACGAAAAAAAGCAATATAAAATATCTCTTTCCTACGACCTTCTTTCATTAGGTATGGATATTGAAACCGCAATAGAAACTCTGCGCCCTTACGTTGAAAATAAAGATATACGCAAAGTTTTCTACGACGTAAAAAAAGCAATGCACTATTGGGGTGAATTTGAAAACTACGACGATATAATGCTGAAAGAATATCTTTTAGATGCAGGCAACGAAGATTTTGCATTAGATAAAATTTTAGAAAGATATTCCTGCACGATGGGTGCATCGGCAATACTTCATATTGATAAAAAACAACATACCGCTCTTGAAAACAAAGGACTTGTTGACCTTTACACAAAAATGGAACTTCCTTTAGCAAAAGTTCTCTACAGTATGGAAAAAGCGGGATTCTGCGTTGATGCTGACGTTTTAAGGGAGTTAGGTAACGAGTTTTCCGCAAGAATAACCGAACTTTCAAAGGAAATCTATTTCCACGCGGGCAAGGAGTTTAATATAAACAGTCCCGTACAGCTTTCCGACGTTTTGTTCGTCGATTTAGGCTTGCCTGCACAAAAAAAGACAAAGCGCGGTTTTTCTACCGATAACGACGTTCTTGAAGCTTTGGAACACCCGATTATTCCTCTTATTATTGAATACCGTCAGCTTCAGAAGTTAAAGGGCACTTACGTTGACGGAATGTATTCTTTGATTTCGCCAAAGGATAATAAAATTCATACCACCTTTAAGCAGGCGGTTACCGCCACGGGCAGAATTTCAAGCACCGAGCCTAATTTGCAGAACATTCCCGTTCGCTATGAAGCAGGCAGGTCAATCAGGCGCGCCTTTATCGCAGGTGAAGGCAACGTGCTTGTTAATGCCGACTATTCGCAAATTGAATTAAGAATACTTGCCCACCTTTCAGGCGACGAAACGCTGATAAACGCATTTAAAAATAACGAAGATATTCACGCACGTACTGCCGCAGAGGTTTTCGGCAAGGATATAAGCGAAGTCACCTCGTCAGAACGTTCACAGGCAAAGGCTGTTAATTTCGGCATCGTTTACGGTATAAGCGATTTCGGACTTTCAAAGAATATCGGCTCATCAAGAAAAGATGCGGCAGTTTTTATGGAAAAGTATTTTGAAAGATATCCGCAGGTGGAAAAATATTTAAAAGAAAGCGTAAACGAAGCGAAAAAATGCGGTTACGCAAAAACTATTATGGGCAGACGTCGCGAAATAAAAGAACTTCGCGCTCAAAACTATAACGTGCGCTCATTTGGTGAGCGCGTTGCAATGAACACTCCCATTCAGGGAAGCGCGGCAGATATTATAAAACTTGCAATGCTCAAGGTTTACGAGCTTCTTAATGAAAAACAGTATTTAGGTAAGCTCATCCTTCAGGTACACGACGAACTTATTATTGAAACTCCTGCAAAACACGAAAATGAATGTCGTCAACTTTTAAAAACGGCAATGGAAAATATTTTCGACCTTGCAGTACCTTTGACTGCAGACACAAATTCAGGAAGGACTTGGTTTGAGTTAAAATGATTTTAGGTATAACAGGCGGTATCGCTTCAGGCAAAAGCACAGTAAGCGGATATCTTAAATCAAAAAACATACCTATCGTTGATGCTGATGCCATTTCCCACAAAGTTATGGGCAAGGGCAAACCTCTTTTAAAGTTGATTGAGGACGAATTTGGCTCAATGTTTTTTGTTGACGGCAGACTTGACCGCCAACTTTTAGGGCAATACTGTTTTCAAAGTAAGGAACGCGTTGAAAAACTTAATTCATTGGTCCATCCTTTTATTTTTGAAGAAATGGAAAAACAGTTGGAAGAGCACAAAAACGCACCTATAGTTGTCCTCGATGCGCCGCTTTTAATTGAAACGGGTCTTAATAACCGTTGCGATAAGGTCTTAATTGTTACCTGCGATCGAGGTAAGCGTGAAGCACGCGCAATCAAAAGATCCAATCTGCCTAAACTTGAAGTGCGCAAGCGTATGGACCAGCAGATACCTGACAGCGAAAGAAAAAAGTATGCAGATTATATAATTTCAAATAACGGCACAATCGAAAACACTTTTAAACAGGTGGATAAGGTGTTAAAGGAATTGAATTATGAGTAAAAAAAGTTATTTTAGAAGAAACTGGCCTAAAATGCTTATAACTGCTATCGTACTGGTGGCACTTATCTACGTGGCATTTTTCTGGGGAGATGCGGAAATTGAAAGACGGCTCCCCATTAAATACGAGGCCGAAGTTAAAAAATATTCTAAAATGTATAGGTTTGATGAGTATTTTATTTACGCAATTATATGTGCCGAAAGCGGTTTTGACAATGAGGCACAATCGCAGGTCGGGGCAAAAGGTCTTATGCAGTTAATGCCCGAAACGGCAAAATGGCTTAAACAAAAATATAAGCTTGATATTGATGTTGAAAATCTTTTTGACCCTGAAACAAATATTCATTTAGGTTGTCAGTACATTGCTTATTTAAGCGGAAGATTTAATAACGATATGGTTCTTGTGCTTGCGGCATATAACGGCGGCGAGGGCAACGTGCGCAACTGGCTTAACAACAAATTATATTCTTCCGACGGAAAAACGTTAAAAAATATTCCTTATAAGGAGACGGCAAACTATGTTAAAAGGGTTTCCACTTATTACGAGTTGTATAAAGACACTTATCAGTAGTTTTTTGCTTATCGTATTATGCGTTACCTGCTTTTGCGGCTGCGCAGAAGAAATTCCCGATACACCTATAATTATTCCCGGTGACGTGAATAACACGGAAAATAAAAAAGAAGAAATTATTCCCGGCGGCACACTTAAAATTCCTATGACGAAAACACCGTACTCAACGCACCCTTTGTACGTTAAGGAAATGCAAATGCGCAATATCTATTCAATGATTTTTGAGCCTCTTGTTGAACTTAATGATGCCATTGAGCCCACCCAATGCATTGCAGAAAGCTGGAAATATAGCGAAAATGAAAATATCTGGACAATACAGCTTCGCGAAAATGTCCATTGGCACGGTGATTTAGGCGAAATTTCAGGTGATGATGCGGCTTTTACCATAAATACTATTTTAAGCGATAGTGAAAGTATATATTATTCCGACCTTTCTTATTACGTATCAAAGGCGGAAGGCTACGGTAACACACTTATAATTTATCCTAAAGTTAAATCTTATGCCCTTATATATGCGCTTAATATTCCTGTAATTCCCAAATCCTACTATTTTGATAAAAGCAAAACCACTATGGATAAGCCTTTAGGAAGCGGTTGTTTTAAAGTAGACAGCCTTACCTTTCAGGACGAAACTAAAATGATTTTGTCTGCAAACTCAAAATGGTGGAAAAAAATGCCGTATATTGAGCAGGTAGTGGCTACAGGCTACACCAATACGGCGGCAGTTATGGAAGCCTTTAAAAAAGGCGAGCTTGATTGTGTGCCATCATCGCTTAAAACAACGGAAATTTATGAGATTTTAGATGGCGTTGATGAAAAAAACTATCTTTCACACAACTACGTTTTCCTTGCTTTTAACGTAACTCAAAGCAAAATGGCAAACGTTAACTTCCGTAAGGCAATAGCCTATGCAGTTGACAGAACAAACATTATAAACAACGTGTATCTTACTAAAGCAACAGGTGCCGAGCAACCGTTGTTTAACGATGCCTCCATTTCAAGTGCATCGGTAACAAGATATGACCATAACCTTGTTAAATCCAAGGAAATGCTTTACTCTTTAGGCTACGTTGATAATAACGGTGACGGATATTTTGATGGTCAGGGCGGTCCGTTAACGATAAAACTTGCAGTGCTTAATGAGCCTGCAAACCCCATTCGTCTTGAGGCGGCTGAATATATACAAAAAGACCTTAAGGCAGTGGGAATCAAGGTAGAAATTGATGCAAAAAGCGAAAAAGACCTTATAAAAGCCGTTACAAACCGCGATTATGATATGATTTTAAGCGGCTACTATCTGTCAGATACACCCAATCTTAACTTTGCCTTCAAATTATCAGGCAGTGGCAATCTTTCGGGTTATTCTTCGCAGGATGCTCTTAATGCGCTTTACGGTATAGATATTGCCGTATCACTTGACGAATTAAAGGGCGCGGTAAATTCTCTGCAAAATATTATTGCAAATGAAATGCCGCAAATAGGTTTGTTTTTTGAAATGAATACATTTCTTTTCAGTAACAAATTAAATACCGGGGCGATTTTAAGGGAAACAAAAGTTTATTCTACTATAAATACCTGGTATTTCAAAAAATAGTATGGAGGATTTTTAAAATGCTTTGTTCAAAATGCGGTACAACCAATTCTGATGAAGCCGCTTTCTGTAAAAATTGCGGTGCCTCGTTGTTTAATCAGGAAAGTCCGCAGGAAACCGTCGAAACTTACGAAGAAGAAGTTTCTGAAAATTCTGTAATCAATATAATTAAGAAAGTTGCCTCGTCAGGTATTTTTCTTGCAGGTGCAATTTGCTTAAGCATATATGTGTTTTTGCAGTTTATATCTGCCTTTTCAGGAAACTTTGCCTTTGAATATATGAAAATAATGATGGGTCTATCAGGCTACGAAAATCTGGCGGTAGATGGAGTTTTTGATATAATTGGTACAGTTTTTACATCCACCGTTTTAATTGAACTTGTGCCTATAATACTTGTTGTAATCGGGTTATGGAATATCTATTCATCAGCCCGAAAAACAGAATTTTCGATGAAAACAACAGGCTTAAACCTTATCAGAGGTGTTGTCATATTCGAACTTGTTGCACTTTCTGTTTTGTTGGGCGGCATAGTGGTTTTATTGCTTTTATGTATGGCGGCAATAAATGAACTTCCTTTGATTTTAAGCGAAGCATTGAACACTCCTAACTTTTCCGGAACAGAAATAAGTGCTGAATTTTTAATGGTTTTGTTTGTTACGCTCTTTGTTATGCTTTTGTTAGTTTTCGTTTTAAATTTGCTTATATATATTAAAACTCTTAAAACTATTAAAACTATAAAAAATTCACTTGCCGCAGGTGCTTTGGCAGGCAGAATATCAATGTTTCTTATCGTTATTCTGTTTATAATAGGCGGCACAAATGCTTTGTCATTCAGTTTAACAGGTATGAGCGTTGGTGCGGCATATATTCTTTTCGGCATCTGCCTTAATAAGTTAAGGGAAGACTTTTCAAAACTTAATTCAATCCCTGAATTTCCTGAATTTTAAAATAAAGACTGTCTTTCTCAATTGTTGTGCCCCAACTTGTACGGACAACACAAAAAAGACTACCAGGTAGAAAATATTAAATATTAAGCAACATACTGACTTCGTTTTTCGAGCGGAGTCAGTTTTGTTTTGGTTTGAATTCGTTCGTTATTATAGAATCGAATGTATTCGCCTATGAGGAGGCGAGCCTCCTCATAGGTTCTCAACTTCACGCGATGTATGCACTCGCTCTTAAGAATAGAGAAGAAATTTTCCGCCATAGCGTTGTCATAA
>JAZROC010000034.1:0-11407 GCA_045648525.1 Clostridia bacterium | reverse complement strand
TGCGGTTTTATCTATTTTTTTATTAAACCAATAGTATAATCTTCATCACCGTTAAGGCTGGATAAAATTGAGTAAACTTGTGTAGCATATACGTTGGTATCTGATGATATTTTTGTGCTTTCGTTATATTTATCTGCATCAAGAGGCGAGATATAATAGTTATTTAAAAGGGAAAGTAATTGTATGCTCTCTTTTTTTATACCCAGTAATTTTGCATTGGGAGCTTCGTTTATTAGCATTTGAAGCTTGTTTTGAGTAATATCCAAAAGTGCACAACATAATACGCGACTAATACGCGAAAAAGTATAGCGTTTGCTTTTAATGTTAAGTATTAATTCGTTAAGACTATCAGAATGAAGAATTTCTTTTTTTATTTTGTGCTCAAGACCTTCATTTACACCGCAAACTTTTGACAGTTGTTCAGGTGTCATAGCGATCAATTTATACTTGATAAGCTCAAAGAATTTTTCAAAAAACAGGGGAGAAGCGTTAAAATCATACATCTCTTCATTTTGAATATTATTCATCAAATCTGCTCTTATTTTGCTTGCAGAGGCATATTCCTGCACGCGCTTAACTGTTGAAGGAATAAGTTTGCTTTCCAAGGTAATAATTGATTTTAGATATTCTTTTCCCAACAAATTATTAGGTTGTCCTTCAAATTGCGAAAGTGACTTACCATATGACATACCACTATTTAAAAGTTGCTTGAAATTTTCAGTATCGTTTTCGTCAAACAATAGCTCCAAATCGCCTGATTCTGAACCAAAGCATAAATGAGTGCAACCAATACTATCGGCAATCTGCACACCACCAAACGCAAAATATTCGGCGGATTGCAGTGCGTAAATTGTTGGAAGTTCAATAACTGCATCTGCACCTGAAGCAAGAACGGCTTCTGTTCGCATAAATTTATCGAAAATAGCGTTTTCACCACGTTGAACAAAGTTTCCGCTCATAATGCAAACGACGTAATCTGCTTCCGTGAGACGTCTTGCTTCTTCAATTTGATAAATATGTCCTTTGTGCAATGGGTTATATTCACAAATAATACCACAAATTTTTATTTTAATCACCTTTTTCTTGATATTCTGTACTTTACTTATTAAAACATTTGTGTTATAATACATACGTATGTTTATTATAACACACAAAAATTAAAAATCAAATATTTTTTTCATGGAGGATTTTTTATGAAAGTTTTAATTATTAATGCAGGTTCAAGTTCAATGAAGTATCAGCTCTTTGATATGGATAACGAAACTGTTATTGCAAAGGGTGCAATGGACCGTATCGGTCTTGGTGGAGGTTCAGAACATAAATATGTTGCAAATAATACAACATATAAGGACGAAGACCTTGTTATTCCAAATCATGAAGATGCTATTCAACGCGTACTTGCAAAAGTTACTGATAAAGAAGTTGGCGTAATCAAATCAATGGATGAAATCGATGCTGTTGGCCATCGTGTTGTTCATGGTGGAGATAAGTTTGCATGTTCTGTAAAAATCACTGACGAAGTTATTGATATGATGGAAAGTCTTATTGACCTTGCACCTTTACATAACCCTGCAAACCTTCAAGGTATTGCTGCTTGTAAAGCTGTTATGCCCAATACACCCATGGTAGGCGTGTTTGATACAGCATTCCATCAAACAATGCCTGAAACAAGCTTTATTTACGGTCTTCCTTATGAAGCATATACAGAACACAAGGTAAGAAGATATGGTTTCCACGGCTCAAGCCATAAGTTTGTTTCACAACGTTGTGCTGAAATTTTAGGTAAGAAGCCTGAAGAACTTAATATCATTTGCTGTCATTTAGGCAATGGTTCAAGTATTTCTGCAGTTAAAGGCGGAAAATGTCTTGATACAACAATGGGTCTTACTCCTCTTGAAGGTCTTCCTATGGGTACACGTTGCGGCAATATTGACCCTGCAATTATTCGTTTCCTTATGAATAAATACAATATGAATATTGATGAAATTGACTCTTACTTGAATAAGCAGAGTGGTATGATTGGTATTTCGGGTGTAAGTAGCGACTTCAGAGACCTTGCAAATGCTGCTGCTGCGGGAAATAAGCGTGCACAGCTTGCTATTGATATTTTCTGCTATAACGTTAAAAAATTCATTGGTTCATATGCTGCTGCTATGGGCGGTGTAGATGCAATCGTATTTACTGCCGGTGTTGGTGAAAACGACGACGTAGTACGCGCAAAATCAGTTGAAGGTCTTGAATTCCTTGGCGTTAAGATGAATTATGAAATTAACAAGACCATTCACGGTAAAGAAGCAATTGTTTCAACTGATGATTCTTCAGTTAAGGTTTTAGTTATTCCTACAAACGAAGAACTTGTTATTGCAAGAGATACAAAAGAGCTTGCAAAAAAATAATTGACAAATTTTTTAAATATGGATATAATAGCAAGGTATTGTTATGAGTATAGTTGTTTCAGTTAAAGATTCCCTTTATAATGAAGGGGACAGATATGAATTTGATATTAACGCAGAGCTTGAGCCTATGGACTATATGGGCAATGTAAAGTTTGAAGACGTTAAAGTATATGGTTCATATTTTGCAGATGGCAATAACGTTCGTTTTTATGGTAAAACCGACGTGAAGTGCATTTTTGAATGTGATAGATGTCTTAAGGAATTTTCAAAAAGTTACACTTTTAATTTTAGTGAAATTTTTTCATCAGATTCCGAAGATGAAACTTTACTTATAAACAAAAACGCAACTGTTGATCTTCAACCGCTTGTGTATGACACCATTATTTCTTCTTTACCTATAGAACGTTTATGTAAAGAAGATTGTAAAGGATTGTGTCCACATTGCGGCATTGATAAAAATTTTTCATCTTGTACATGTAGTGACATCGACGAGGATAATCCTTTCGCTGTACTGCGTGGACTTGTGGACTAAGGAGGTGTCTACATGGGCGCAATTGCACCTAAGCGTAAAATTTCAAGAGCAAGACGTGACTCAAGACGTGCAAACTGGAAGCTTTCTCTTCCCGGTATCGTTGAATGTCCTCAGTGTCATGCAAAAATGCTTGCACACAGAATGTGCAAAGCTTGCGGCTATTACAATGGCAAGCAGATCGTTACAAAAGAAGAAGAGTAATTCTTTTTAGCGAATTAAAGCGTGTATCTTTTGATGCACGCTTTTTTATTTTTTATCATACATATATATATGGGTGATTATGTGTGGTTTGCAGAGATTTATGATGAAAAGACAATAATTAACGATAAGAATAAAACAATGACATATTTAAAAAAGTGCACAGCTATTTGCAAAGAAAATAAAATGTTTTATTTATTGTTGAATGATAAAGTTATTATAATAAACGAATTGATTTATAAAGAATTTTTTACGTTAGATAATACGTCAAATAAAATTTGTGTTGATAAAAAAATATTTGTTTCAGGCGAAGATAGTGGAGCAATATCAATTTATAATTATGACGGTCAAATACTGAATACTATAAAAATAGGTGAGCATATTTCGGATTTTTTTGTAATTAATGATTTCATATATGCAATAACTTATCACGATAATTTTTTTATAAAAACAACAGATAAAATGATATTAAAAAAAGTCATTCTTAACAATTTTCCGGAAAAAATTATAAAAGGAAAATATATTTATATTCTTCTGAATAATGCATATTATAGTTTTATAAAAATGTTTGATTTTGATTTGAATCTTATCAAAGAAATTTATTTCAAAAGACAAATTGGCGATATTTTTCTTTATAAAAATAAGATTATTTTCAACGGAGAAGATTATAATTATATATTAACAGAAAATCTAACTTTAATATCACAAAAAAATAGCACAGGAAAATTCCTGTGCAGGTTTAGTGATTATCCAATATTAGAAACAAAAGAAAGGTTTGGTATTATAAATAATATCATATATCCTTAATAAGAACGTTATATAATGCAGCTATTGCATCATCAGCATGAAGTTCCCAATTTTTAACGATAACTTTTGCTTCTTCCTCGTTGTTAATTGTAAGGATTATATCATTCATAGACATATCTTTGTCAAAAGCACGTAAATGAAGCTGATATTTACCATCATCAAGCGTTGTTATTCGTGATAAAACGGTTGATTCAAGGGTTAATTTATTTACATTATCACTAACAAATTCAGATATTTTCTTTCTTATTGAACCACGGACATCGGTTTTTAAATGAGCAAGAGTTATTCTGCCGTCAACGGTAATAGAATAAACAACACCTACCGGAGTTTCTTCCTCAATTACGTAGTTTTTATCAAGCATACTTGAGATTGAAATAGAAGCATCAATGTATGTAAACTCACTTGAGTAATGAAGTGCTGTGCATATCTGTTCCATATTTAACGGAGTTTTTGCTTCCTGTAATAAATATAAAATTGTTAATGCTGATTCGGTAAAATTCATAAATTCTCCAATTACTAAAAAAGCCCGCAAAAGCAGGCTTTTGTTTTTTTAAGCTATAAAATCTTTAATATCTTCTAAAAGTGCAGCAATTTCGTCTGTATCGTCTGAATGAATTTCAAGTTCGATTGGCTTTGAAAGGTCAAGACTAAAAATGCCGAGAATGCTTTTTGCGTCTACAAGATATCTTCCTGAACGAAGATCCATTTCAAATGGATATTTGTTAATGATATTAACGAATGCTTTAATAAGTGTTGATTCATTAAGATTAACTGAAACTTTTTTCATAATATAAAACTCCTTTTTATAAACATTAAAAAATAATATATTCGCCGTCTGTCTGTTTTTCTTCGAGTTTATTGCCATTAACAATAACATTAAATTCATTTACATCAGATTTTTTTAAGCGAATGAATGAAAGTTCATTTTCACCATTAAAATCAATATTAACGTTCATAACATTGTTTTCGATTGTCCACTGAACGTAAATATCACCAAATTTTGTAGGAACAATGCCTTTTGCGTTGGTAAAGCCGTAGGTATGAGGTGCAAATGTAAATGTTTTAAAACCAGCTTGTTCAGGCATAACACCAAGAACATATGCTGAAATAATGTGGGCGATTGCGGTATCAGGGTGTGAACGGTCGCCCCATGCATTACCGTTACTTTCTTTAAGCGGGGGATAAGTCATACATTCCCAAGTAGTCATAGGCCCGCGCCAATCGTTAATTGCATTAATCCAGTTTGCAGGATGCATATTGTGTGAACGGAAATCAAAGTGGGGATCCTCAAGAGCATCGTAAACAATAAAATCCTCATTATCTTTAACGTATGTATAACCGGGTTTATACATTGTTTTTAATGCTTCTTCATCAAAATCATACATATATGCGCCACGAATCATAAGCGCGGTAATTTTTGCGTGACCGGGTGTTCTGTCAATAAGAGCATCAAGAGCAGCTTTTGCATCTTTTTTGTCTTCAAAATAATGAATTGATAATGCTAACGGGTTCGACATTTCACACATATCACGGTCTTCAAGCCCCTTTGTAAGCCAACCTTCAGGACTTGTGAAATTCTTCTTGATTGCGGCCCTTACGATGTTTTTACGACGAAGGAATTCGGTTTCGTCTTCTTTTTTGCCTAAAATGCCTGCAATATAAGCAGCTTCACCAAAGGCTTCAGATACAATAAGGTTGTTGTATGTAAATTTACCCATGTCATTAAGGGTATGGTCCCAAAGCCCCTTACTTGTAGCGTAACGTTGGTTAAATAAGCCGTCAGCTTCAACAAAACGCCATAAATAATTTACATCATCTTTGATTGTCTTATAAATTTCTTCACAGAATTCTGAATCACCTGTGAAAAGTAAATAATCAGCAAGAGTAGGTACAATCCATGCAGAGAAAATATCAGATTCGTAGTAACCGTAATTTCCAATTTCGGGTTTTTTGGTGTTTTCAGGATAGCAAGTTCCCCAAACATATCCTTCAGGCGTCTGGTGGAATGCAAACATTCTTAAAGATTCGGGCATTGCTTTAAAATCCTTAAAGGCATAATAAATGTTTCTTCCTGCCCAGTCAAGATCACCAATCCATGGAAGTCTGTCACGTTTTGCGCCATCAGAAACGAATGGGGCAGAACGGGTAAATTCATATTCATCAAGATTACCTGAAAAATCATCAGCGAAATAAATTTTACCGTTAACAGATACCTTTAAATTCTTTGCAACAGCCCATTTTTCCGTTGTCTGACAAAAACCGAATGAACCGTCTGCGTATGTTTTATCTGTAAAAGTAAGATATGTTTTTCCGTCAATTGCATAAGAAATTTCATTCTTAGATACTGTTGCGGTAATATGATAAAATTTATTATCAATAACCTCGAAATCTGTCCTTGCTGTTGCAATAAGTTCGTATGCGCTATTCTTTCTTATATATGCTTCAATGGAACCATCAAGATTAAGGAAAATTGCATATCCGCTTTCAATATCTTTAGCACGAAGAAGAACACCTATACCTGAACACATTTGAGGGTTGTTTGCGATTGCTCCGTCAAATTCAACAGTATAGTCTTTTAATTTTGTACCGTTTTTATACAAACCTGCATCGTTACCTTTTGTTAAAGCACGAAGAAGTAACGTACTGTTCAAATTATCCCATGAATGTGAATTTGTTATAGTTGCAATCTGACAAGTCCAGCAAGAAGCATACCATAATTTTGTAATATTTTCATCAGAACAGTCAAAAGCACCGTCGTATTTTGAATCATCAGATGTATAGTAAATATAAGCATACTCAAGTTCAACCGTAGTGCCCGGAGTATCAAGCTTAATTAATAACCAATTTTGCTGACCTTGAACAAGAGGTGAAATATATTCACCCTCGTGTGTAATGGTAAAAAGATTATAACGGTTGGGGTCACAGGGGAGAACAGGAAGTTCAACGCCTAAATATTTTGTTGCACCGCGGGCAAAATCTCCCTTTTCACCGTGAGACTCTTCCATAATATAATCATACCAGTCAGAATATGCAAAACGAATTACGGGTTTTTCGCCTGTATATGATTTTACTTTAAAAACGGGATATCCACCATTTGAAGCTCTGCCAAAATGAAGAATAAGTTTGGGCGCAACTTCACCGTCATATTTTAAAACAGTAGTACCTGAATTACCGCAAATATTTTCAGCATTTTCAACGTTTCCAAAAACGTGTTTAACACTTTCGGGATAACATATTTTGCTTTGAGGGCAAAGAATATGTTTATCAAAATCTTTTAAATTCATAAACACTCTCCTTAAAAAACTTTTTATATATTATATCAAAAGAAATGTGTAAAGGCAAGGCGTTTTTTTATGTTTACAAAATGTTTTAATATATCTTTATATTGACAATAGTAATTTATGAAAGTATAATATAATACGTCAATTTAAAATGTGTATTTTTTGCTTCTTTTTGTTGTAAAGATAACAAAATTAACATATTTAAGTATAGTTCCGATGTGATATAATATGTACTGAAATGGACTTTGGAGGTATAAATATGCTTAATAGATTTGAATATGATGTTGATTTTTGTGTCGTTGGCGGTGGTTTGGCTGGTATATGTGCCGCAGTTCAGGCTGCGAGAAGCGGAAAAAAAGTTGCTTTAATTCAGGAAAGACCTGTTCTTGGCGGAAATGCATCAAGCGAAATTCGTATGTGGATTTGCGGTGCACAAGGTGAAAATAATCGTGAAACAGGCATTATTGAAGAAATAAATCTCGAAAATCTTTATAGAAATCCATATAAAAATTATTCAATTTGGGATAGTATACTTTACGGTACGGTTATTAAAGAGCCTAATATTACTCTGCTTTTAAATACTTCTGTGTGTGACGTTGATATGGAAGGCGGAAAAATCAAAACTGTTGTTGCGTGGCAAATGACAACACAGTCGTGGCACTATGTTCAGGCGAAATTTTATGCAGACTGTTCAGGTGACAGTATTCTTGCGCCGTTAACGCACGCTGAATTCCGTTTAGGTCGTGAAGCAGCAGACGAATTTAATGAAATTATTTCTGTTACTGAAGCTGATAAAAAAACAATGGGTTTGAGTTGTCTTATTCAGGCGAGAAAAACTGAAGAAGATATTACTTTTATTGCACCTGAATGGGCAAAAAAACTTACTGATGATGATATAAAGCGTCGCCAACCTAATCTTAATAGTAATTGGGAAAATTTTTGGTATCTTGAACTTGGCGGTGAAGGTGATACAATAGGTGATTCAGAAAAACTTCGCGATGAACTTGTTGCTCTTGCTTACGGTTATTGGGATTATTTTAAAAATAGCGGAAAATTTGACGAAGAATTTGAAGCACAAAAATGGCAACTTGAATTTATTGGCTTTTTGCCCGGCAAACGCGAGTCAAGAAGAATGATTGGTCCACATATATTAACTCAAGGCGAAGTAATTGATGGTGGTAAATTTAACGACATTGTTGCTTATGGCGGCTGGCCACTTGATGACCACGCTCCTAAAGGTTTCTATTTTGAAGGACGAGGAACCAATATGCACGATAGTCAGATAAAAGGAATTTATGGCATTCCATATAGATGTTTATATTCAGCAAATATCGAAAATTTATTCTTTGCAGGCAGAAATATAAGTGCAACGCACGCGGCAATGAGTTCAACAAGAGTTATGATGACTTGTGCATTGTTAGGTCAGGCGATAGGCGAGGCCGCATCTCTTTCTGTAGAATATAATACCAATCCGCAGGGTGTATATGATTTCTATATAGAAGAATTACAACAGAATTTATTGCGTGCTAACTGTTTTATTCCATATCTAACACGTCAGATTGGTAAGCCTGCACAAATCGGTGAAATTTCAGGCTGTAAATTTAAAGAAAATTTACGTAACGGCATCGACAGAAACAATAAACTATATGGCGACAGTGAGCAGGGTGTATTTTGCCAGTTAAACGATAAAATAACTTATACATTTGCATCACCACAGTACGTTGAAATTGCTCATCTCGTTTTTGACAGTGATCTTGATAGAAAAACCCTTCCCGGTGATGAATGTGAACGATATCACAGTATGCGTTGCAATATTTTTAAAGATTCACCTAAAATGCACTTGCCAAAAACACTAATTAAAGATTATACTATAGAGTGTGTTATGTCTGACGGAACAATTAAAAACATTGACGTTGAAAATAATATCAAGCGTATGAACGAAGTTGTTGTTGATTCACTTGTAAACAGTATATCATTTATACCTAAAACATTATGGGGTGAACAGGAAAAAGTTCATTTGTTCTCGTTTGATTTATATTAATGAGGAGTTTATGAGAGATAATCCTATCGGATTTTTTGATTCGGGTGTTGGTGGCCTTTCGGTCTTGCGGTATGCTCTTGAAGTAATGCCTGAAGAAAACTATATTTACTTTGGCGATTCTTTAAATGCGCCTTACGGCACAAAAAGCGATGATGAAGTTTTTTCTTTAACTGAAAAAGCAATAAATAATCTCATTGAGCAAGGCGCAAAAGCCATTGTTATTGCGTGTAATACTGCAACAAGCATATCTGTTGACAGACTCAGGCAAAATATAAAAATACCAATTATAAGTATGGAGCCTGCCATCAAACCTGCATTAGAGCAAACAAAAGATACGGTTCTTTTACTTGCAACAAAAGTTACTGTATCATCAAAACGAGTTAGCGCACTTATAGAAAAATTTGATACAGAAAAACGCGTTCAAAAAATCGCATGTCAGGAACTTGCAAAAAAGATTGAAGAAGCTGTTTTTGGAGAATCTGATGTAGATAAATATCTATTTGAACTGTTGGAACCGTATAAAAAGCTAAATGCATCGGCCGTTGTCCTTGGCTGTACACACTATCCTTTTGTAAAAGAAAATATTAAAAAGGTTTTAGGTGAAAATATTAAAATTTATGATGGAATTGATGGAACCATCTGTCATTTAAAAGATTTATTGATAAAAAACAATCTAAAAAACTTATCAAACAAAAAAGGATATTTGAAAATTCAAAGTTCACTTCAAGGTGAAAAAACTCTTGAACTTTATAATAAATTACTTAACGGAGGAATTTTATGAAATGTATGTTTTGCGGCTGTCTTGATAGCCGAGTACTTGACTCAAGACCAACTGAAGAAGGAAGCGTTATTCGCAGAAGAAGAGAGTGTCCCGAATGTGGCAAAAGATTTACTACGTATGAAAAAATTGAATCTGCGCCTGTTATGGTTGTAAAAAAAGACGGAAGCCGTCAGCTTTTTGAAATTGATAAGGTACGCAGAGGTATTGTAAAAGCTTGCGAAAAATGTAAGGTTTCCGTAGAACAGATTGAGCACGTTGTAAATGAAATTGACCGTCAGGTTCATAATTCACTTGATCACGAAATAAGTTCTATCGAAATAGGTGAAATTATTATGGATAAACTTATGCAGCTTGATCAGGTTGCATATGTACGTTTTGCTTCCGTTTATCGTGAGTTTAAGGATATTGATTCGTTTATGAAAGAGCTTAGTGTTTTATTAAAACAAAATAAAGATAACTAAAAAAATAAAAGCGTTTTTTAACGCTTTATTTTTTTTATAATATCCATATAAACTTTATCTTTGCTTGAAGTTAAAATCTCAATCATCTCATCAAAAGAATAAAATTTAATCTGTTCAACTTCTTCTTTCTGAATTACACAATCATTTACACAAAAATCATATTCTAAAAGAAAAATATCAAGCAAAATTTTATTATGATAAAGGTTATGAAAAAGTAAAGAATATTGGTTTTTTTCTGTTTTTAGCCCTAATTCTTCCTTAACTTCACGCATAGCGGCATCAATACCTTTTTCTCCTGCATGCACTCTTCCGCAGGTTGCATCCCATTGACCAGGATAATACTTTTTTGTTAAGGCACGTTGTTGAAGAAGGTATTTGTTTTGCTTGTTTTTTATTATTATATGTACAAGAAAATTATATTCACCGTCATTTAGGCCTATACCTTCGTAAAAAGTTTTGCCGGTTCGTTTTAAATTTTTATCATATATATCCCATAATTCCATTATCCGAAAACCTCACACGCTGCTATTAATTTCAATATTTCTTTTTCAAAATTATTTTTGCCGTAAGCATCAAAAAATCTTTCGGTATATTTTTCTGTTTTTAAGTTAAAATTAAGAGTCCACGCACCCCAGAAAATATCAATATGTTTATCTCCAATACCTCCGCTACCAAGGTCAATAAAGCCTGAAAATTCAAATTTATCAAGCATAATATTTGGCAAACAATTTTCTCCGTGAATTAAAGTATCATTTTTTAATACTGATTGTTTATTTAGTATTTCATTATAAGCTTCTTCTGCAGAAGAATATCCCCAATTATCAGGAAAAAGGGAAGTATCGTATATAGAGTTTTTATAATTTCTGTGTGCTGTTTCAAGATATTCTTTTGTTCGGTTCTGAATGGGGCA
>JAZROC010000033.1:0-4174 GCA_045648525.1 Clostridia bacterium | reverse complement strand
GTTATAAGTTGGTCAAATTCCAATTTGTCGGTGAGTTTAACGGCATCTTTTTCGTAAAAACGCAGGTGGCAAATGGCATGTTTTTTGTCAACACGCCTCCAAAAATTAAAGCGACCTTTCGAGGTCGCTTTAATTTTTATCCAAGCCGACGAAGAAGGCTTGGTATGTAATCAACGCGCTCGCGCGTTGTATGTAATTGCGACGGAGTCGCGTATGGCATCACGCGCAAGCGTGCATATTCGTCGGCTTGATAACATACAGCGCTTCGTGTTGATTCCATACAGCCCTTACGGGCTGAGGACATACCGCCTGCGGCGGATTTCATTCGCGGCTGCGCCGTGATTTGGATGCGAAGGGCGCGAAAGGAGAACGAAATGGCAAAGAATTTATTGCTCGAGTATTCCGAAGAACTTGCCACAAAATGTGAACTGCTTTGCAAATCTATCAGCGGAAATTCCAACACCGTTTTTCAGCTTCGCAAGTCCTCGTCAAGCGTGTTCGCAAATATAACCGAGGTGCAGTAGCAGTTGTTCTTTTGAAACTGTAAAACTTTCTCCTCTCCCTGCATATACTTCTAATAGGTGATTTTTTTGAAAATATGTTTATCGAAAAATATTAAAAACTACAAAAATGCCGTAATTGCTTCAGGAGGCGAAATCGGTAAAGAAAACTGTGACGGGCTTATTCTTTGCGGTGGCGGTGACATTTCGCCATCATTTTATAACGAAGAAAATATAAACTGCATTAACGTTGATTATTCCCGCGATAAATACGAATTTGAGCTTTTGGAAAAATTCCTTATTCTGAAAAAGCCTGTTTTTGCAATATGCCGAGGAATGCAGATAGTAAACGTATTTTTCGGTGGAAGCCTTTACCAGCATATAGAAAACCACAAAAATATTGACGGCACCGATGCTTATCACACCGTTACCGCCAAAGAAAGTTTTTTAACTGATTTATACGGAGAAAATTTTTCTGTAAACAGTTGCCACCATCAATCAATAAAAGATTTAGGAAAAAATCTTTCCGTCACCGCCCTTGCCCCCGACGGTACAATTGAAGGCATCTGGCACAAAAATTCATCAATTATAGGTGTTCAATGGCACCCCGAAAGAATCGAAAACGGCAAACTTCTCTTTGATTATTTTTTAGAATTATGCCGCCATTCTTCCCGTTTCGGTTGAAAGAATCCTGAAGGACGTTTTTTCATTGCCGTCGATTGCGGAAACATATACGGCAAAGGTCATTTCGTTGAATTTTCCGAAAAATTCGTAGCACAGATTTTCCTTTTCGTTAACACTTATCAGGCAAAGCCTTGCACTTTCAACTAAAAATCCCTCTTTCAACTGTTTTTTGGCATCTTCTTGAGAAACTTTGACTTTTTCAAGCTGTCGTTCCTGATTATTCATTATATAACTTTTGCCTTCAAAACCCACTATTTCACCATTATCAAGGGCAACTTTTACCTTAAAAATGTCAGGATAAATAACAACTCCGTCAATAACGGGTGCAAAATTGAAAACTGCGTAATTGGAGTAGTACTCCTGCCACACGTTTTTAATTTCACCGAAATTAAGTTTTTGAGCAAAGCTCACCGCCTTTTCCTCTGCTTCTTCTTCGCTTAACTCTGCATTTTCAATAATTCTGTCGGAAATTGCCATTAAAAGAAGTCCGCCCTTTTTTGTCACCTGTGCCGAAAAATGCTCGTTTTCAAAAAGATACGCAGGCACTATTCCGTTGATTTCGCCCTTAAAATTCAAGGAAAATCCAATATTTTGAACGTACTCCGTGGCTTGTTGCTCACTTACCTCTTTTCTGTCCGTTTTAGGAGTCATTCTTTCCTGCCCGTCAGAAAAAGGTCCGTCAAAAATTACTGAAGGATATTCTAAAATATCGTTGTCAATGCTTCCGAAAATTCCTTCACTTTCCGTTTTTCCGTTATTGACCTCAAGCAAGGAAATCTCGTTATTTAAAATAGAATTCTCTAATTTTGAAAGCTCACCGTTAACCTTTTTGCAAGTAGCAAAGAAATCGTTTATCTGCGTATCAAAGTTTTCAGGAAAGAACGAATCAGAAGAATAATTGTTTAAAACGGTGGCGCAATAAGACGAAAGTTGATTGGTAAATTTCAACGTATTCTGCACACCCGTTGCAACAATGGGAAGTTTTGACAACGCCTGACCACAGGCGGCACTTTTCATTTGCACCGTTGAAAGCATATGTGTTGCTGTCTTATCATTGACGGTAATCATCAGTTTGGAAAGGTCGTTTTCTAATGTGCGCATATCGTAAAAAACCTCTTCCATAGAGGATTTCAGGGAATTTTCGTATTTAATTTTCATTTCGCTTAAATCGTTGGTGCGGAAAACAAGCACCGCACTTACCGCCATAAGCACGATAATAAGACCAACTGAAAGCACCGCAAAAAAAAGTTTCTGCAAAAAAATCACCTACCTGCAAAATGAATGATTGCCTACCGTAAGTGTCACTTCCTTTGAAAGCATCCACTTATTTGTGGCAGTTTGTGGGTTATAGTAGTAAAGGCACCCGTTTGTAGGGTCCCAGCCACCGAAAGCATCACGGGCGGCACGAATGCACTCTTCGTCCGGCGAAAGATTTATCTGCCCGTCGGCAACCGCATCAAAGGCACCCGGCTGATATATAACTCCCGAAATGGAATTTGGAAAATTGGCATCGTCAACGCGGTTTAATATTACCGCCGCAACGGCAACCTTGCCTAAATAAACTTCACCGCGTGCCTCACCGTAAACACACCGTGCAAGAAGATAAATATCGCTTGAAGCGTTGGTGGTTTCAGTTGAAATTTCTAACTTATTCAAAGTTTCAGGACCTGCAATTCCATCAATTTTAAGTCCGTTTTCCTTTTGAAAGGCAATAACCGCCTCCTTGGTTTTTGCACCGTAAATGCCGTCAATTTCGCCTATTTCATAGCCTTTTTCCTTTAAAACCTGTTGTAATTTCTTCACTTCTTCCCCTCGTGCGCCCAACGATAAGGTTGCCGCTGACACAGTCACCGTAACAAGCAAAAGCACAAGAAAACACGCAAGAATTTTTTTCATAAGACACCAATCCTTTCAAGAAATTCAATGAAAAATGATTTATACTCAACCTTTTTTTCAGAGGTCGTATAACACATATTCGGAAACGCCACGCACCACCAATTTCTGCCTTTTCCCTCGCCTATTTCAATTATTAAGGCGGTGTATTCGCCATCAGGATAAATTTTATTATTATAAGTTTTTTCAGGAAAATATTCCTGTCCCAAAGTCACCGTGCAATCCTGCCCCGATGTTTTTTCGGCTATATTCTCTAAATTTTCAAGCTCGTTTTTTAAAATTTCCACCGCTTCGCTTTTGCTTTCGGGCTTTTCCAGAATGGGCGCAAGATACTTATTTACCTCATCACGCACCTGAATTTTCACGTCTTGATCGTATTGGCTGTTACTGTTTGCGCGGATATGTATTCTCACGATATCCTCGTTTTCGCTTGCCCTTGCCGACACCGTCACCGCCATTATAAAAGCCATCAACACAATTAAAATTTTTCTCATTATCTTCACCTCGAAAATGATTATTGGCATAATTTTTCGGAATATACAAAAAATACCAAAAGAAAATAACCGCAAACTTAAATCAAGATTACGGTTATTTTTCGGAGAAGGGGGGATTTCGCTCGTGCTTTGCACGCGCTTCCTGCTCGTTGACCGTTCCGCTTGCTTCGCAATGCTCGCGGTACCCAACTGGCACTGCTCGGCTAAAAACAGTTCACCGAACTGTTTTTTTACGCTCTCGCACCCACCGTGTGGTTCAAATCCCCCCTATTTCACTTTGAAAGAAAAAAGACATCACGTTGTGATGATAAAGGGCTCCCAAAAGGCTTCTGCCTTTTGGGAAAAAGGAAACACAGCGAAGCCAAATAGCTTTTTGTATACGTACAAAAAGCGCAAAGCGAAGCTTGTGTTGACGCGGCGGAGAAGGGGGGATTTCGCTCGTGCGTTGCACGCGCTTCCTGCTCGGATGACCGTTGCTACGCAACAGTACCCACCTCGCAGCGCTTGGCTAAAAACAGTTCACTGAACTGTTTTTTTAACGCCTTCGCGCCCACTGTGTGGTTCAAATCCCACCTTTGAAATCTAAAGTCGGAGGCCAAGCGG
>JAZROC010000032.1:0-4976 GCA_045648525.1 Clostridia bacterium | reverse complement strand
ACCGTTGCAACACCTGCCGCAATAGCGATGCCTGAATTACCTGCTTCAAATAGCTCACTTCTAAACACAATAGTTGCGATTGCCGCACTTGAAATAGGCGCAGTTAAAGCAAGACCCATAACAACAGAAACAATAATACCCATAAGTATTGGTTGAAGTGTCATTGCATTGCCAAGTTGAACACCAATCCAACTGCAGAAATCATCAATATAAGGTCCTGTAAATATGCCGACAGAACCGCCTGAAAGAATACTTATGCTGGGAACAAGAAGAATATCAAAACGTGTTTTCCCTGCAATAAGATTTGAAAGTTCACTGCCTATAAGTGCCGCAATATATGCACCTAAAGGTCCGCCACCTTCCTGATAAGCTATTGCACCGCAAACAGAGGCAGAAAGCATAACCAATGGCTTTACACCAAGACCATTGGCAACTGCCACACCGATAGCCGCACCAACAACATAACCATTTTTTCCGTAGCTGCCAAGAGTTTTTAAAAATTCCCAGCCCGTCCATGTTCCGATTTGTCCTAATATAGTTCCAATGAGCAAAGTGGCAAACACACCCATTGCCATTGCGCCAAACGCATCAAGAAACCATCTTTGCCATATACTTTTTTTAGCCATATTTTACTCCTCTGCCCCATATTTAAGTTTTGAAAAAATATGATTAACGCAAGCGAACTTCATATCGCCTTCGTCTGCACTTACCAGTACGGCAGCTTTTTCGCCGCCCTCAAGCACAAGACCTGCATACCAACCTACTACACCAGTGCTTGTTGTACCTGTCTGTGCCGTACCTGTTTTTGCCGCAATACGCATTGTATCCGTAAGTCCTTTTACACCGCTTTTACCAGTGCCCTGAGTTGCCGTTTTTTCAAGTATAGAAACGACCTGAGATACAACACCTTTACCAAAAGGCTGTTTAAAAACTTTAGGCTCAAATGATTTTACCGTTTCAAGCTCACCTAACTCATTTGTATTGCAAATCGAGGAAACAATATAAGGCTGCATTATGGTGCCGTTATTGCCAAACATAGAAAATGTACAACAAAGCTGAAGCGGTGTAAACAACACCTGCGCCTGACCGAAGCCTGTATCGGCAAGAAGTTTTTGGTTGTTAAGTGTGGACATATCCGTTGCTAATTGAGATTTCCTTACAGAAAGGTCAAAGGGCAGATTATCACCTATTCCTAAACTTTGCGCATAATTTATCATTTTTTCCTTGCCAACCTTCATCGAAAGCCAGCCGAAGTATATATTATCCGACCAGATAAGACCCCTGTTCATATCAAGAACGCCTTTATTTGAAGCATTTGGGAATGATTCTCTGACAATATAGTGTGACCAATTGCTTCCTTTTGGTCTCCAACGGTCTTTTTCATATGTATAATACTGTATTTCATCTTCATAAGGAAATACTGTGTACGGGGTTACGGCGCCTGCATCAAGTCCTATTGCCGCCATTATTGATTTAAAAATAGAACCGGGCGGATACGTACCCTGAATATTTCTGTTTAAAAGAGGAGTAAACTTATTTTCAAAAAGGTCACCGTAATTGGTTGCTTTGTCATAAGCATAGACGTTAGCATCATACGAAGGATAACTTACCATTGAAACAACTGCGCCTGTAGTCGGGTCAACAACAGTTGCCGTTCCTGTTGTAAGATCCTTAAAGTTTTCATTCATATATTGAATAATATCTTTTTGCAACAAAATATCAACTGTTAATTTAAGATTATAACCATCTCTTGCAGGTTCTTCATACAGAACGGTTTTCCTCTTACTGTCATCAGACAAAAGATAGATTTGTCTGCCGCCTTTGGGTTGAAGATATTGATCGTATGCCGCCTCAAGTCCGCTTCTTCCTATGCGCGTGCCTTCAGGCATATTTTTATAAAACTCAATTTCGCGATCTTCAGGTGTTATTGGCGTAGAATAGCCTAACGTTTGTGAAAGAGCATCACCATACGGGTAATAGCGTATGGGTGTAATTGAATCTCTGTTTATCTTTACGTTTTCAATTTCTTTAAGTTTATTTTCTTGTTCAAGTGTCAGTTGACCTTTAAAAAGCGTAGCAAAAATGCCTGTATTTCCATTAGTTTTTTCAAATCTTTCAAAAACCTTATTGCTTTCAAGACCAAGAATATTTGCTACCTGACCTGAAACCGAAGATAAATTATTTTCAAACTTCGTTTTTTCACCATATATGGTTATTGCATAATCATTTTTAACAATTACCCTGCCTTCACGGTCAAAAATTTCGCCGCGTTCACCTTTTAAAGAAGATGAATATATTTTATCATACCTTTGCATTTCAGGCACAACGTTTGAAGGAGACCACGCCACAAGATAAAATTTTGTTTTTTTGTACACCTCAAAATGCATATCGTATATAAACTGACCGTATTCCGACGATTTAAAGTTCGCAGTATAGTTATATGACTTTGAATCACCATTGTCTACGATTTCACCCATTTCAACCGATACTGTCTGAATTTTTAAAATATCATAGACTTTTTTATGATATTCAACAAATTCATCATAACTGTACGTGCTTTGCGAGCCGGGAGTAAGTAATTCGTACATTTTTTTATAATCAAATTTCTTAAATGCATTAAGGTATGCGGTGGCAACACCATCATAAGAATTTCCTGCACAAGAAGTACATATTCCCACCAAAACAGCAATGCTGAAAATAAGAACAATAATTTTCAAAAATAATCTTTTCATTGCCTAACCTTCCTTTAAAACGTCTTTAATCTGATTAATTGTATAAGTCTGACCGGTAATATCTGTAAAACTTCCGTCGTCATTTTGTTTAAGTGCGCCTGCTTTTCCGTTAACTACTTCGCTATTTGTAACGAATAATAAGTAAACGTTCCCTTTTTCAAACTGCGCTGAATTTTCATATTTAACCGTATATTTCTGTTTTTTGCCATTTGTATTAAAAAGAGCAGTTCCCCCGTATTCCGGCACAGCAATTTCTGAAACTTTGCTTCCTTTAATGGTTTCGTTTACCTGAAATGATGCCATTTTAAAAACTATAGGTTCTCCTTCCGGAGATATATAAGATTTCGTCTTACCCTCATCGCTCAACGTGGCGACCACAATTTTTTCGGCATTAAGCATTTCGTTAATTCCTGTTGCGCGATAATTTGTTGAAACGGTAAGTTCTGTTCCAGGCAGGGGAATTATCATTGATAACTGAGGATACAGAAGATATACAACAAGAAAGAGCATTGCAAATAAAAGAATAGAAAAAATTGAACCCGGTCTTTTATCTACGCGTTGGATGTTTTCCTCTGCAACATCGCTTTTATAAATTATTTTTTCTGCTTCTTCTTTTTTCACAAAAACACTTCCCCAATAATAATATTTATATAATTATAACACTATATCCCCCCTTATGTCAAAAGAAAAAAAGGCTGAAAAATCAGCCTTTCAAATTTTTGCCTGTTTTTTTAATTTTAGCAGAAAATCTTTTAGCGGAACTATCATCAGTCCGCCTGCAAAATTGCCTATTGCGTGAAGAATATCGAAAGTAAAACCTGCCAAAATCCAGGTTAACATTCCATTAAAATCAAGTCCCATTATAATTGCATGTGCAGGAGCATACAAAACACCGAAAAATATTCCGTGAAGAGCGCAAACAAAAGGATAAATTATCCATTGCAACCACTTTGGCATTTTTGAGGGAATTAGCATAACAATCCCCCACAAAACAGTCCACAAATAAAGATACGGCAATGACCATATACCAAATCCGTTAGTTAAAAGCGTTATAAACACGTAAATATAAATGGGTATAAGCGCTTTTTTTCTGAAAGCCAACGTATAAACGACGGTCAACACACCTACTAAATGAATATTGGGCAGAGCTTCCATAAGAATATCCCCCATATACATAAGTGCGCCAAGTAATGCAAATACCGTTATTTCTTTTACCGATATTTTAGCCTTTTGTGTAAACAAGCTCATACTGTTCGCCATCTGTAAAGTTAGTTGTATCAACACCTGACATCATATATTCCCCATTTTTATTAAATGACCAATATGCTTTATCGGTATCATAATCAGCTTTAATACCATTCACAACTTTAATATAAAGACCGTATTCACTTTCATCACCTGTAATAAGTGAATGTTCAATAAGTGCTTCACCAACGGTTTCTTTATCGGTTTTAATTGTAAAAAGAACGTTTTTGCCGTCAGCTTCAACCTTGATTTTAAGAGTTTTTGAACCTTCGCCAAACGTAGTATCTTCAATGTACGTTGCATTTTTCCAAAGACCTTCTTCGACATTAGTTTCGTTACAGGCGACAAAAGCAAACAAAGCAACGATAATAAGTAACAGTGCGACAAATTTCTTGAGATTTTTCATAAAATTTCCTCCAATTCTTTTTCACGAAAAGAAGAAAGCAAAAAGCACGCCTTCAAAAGACGTGCAAATAAAAGTATCCTGCCATACCCTATTGCGCAACGTCCTTCTTTTGCCCAAGGCTGTTTTTGCGTCAATCACAGACCGATAAGCATTCCGACTTTTACGGTAATGGCTGTTGTTACGGATTTACACCGTTATTCCCTTATCATCTTACAGAAAATTCTGCTCAATAGCACCGCTTAAGCAGTACTGACCTGCGTTTATTCTTTTTGTGCAAGATTATTCTAATTTATTTTATTAATATTGTCAATAATTTTAGATAAAAATACAGCTTTTTTTACGAAAATGCTTTACAAAAACAGGCATTATATATATAATAAGTATGTTAATAAAATAACCCGCTAACGAGGACACGTTTTTAAGTTTCAGGTTTTTCAGAGAGTGTACGTTTGGTGCAAGTACACAAACCCTTCTTAAAAATATCACCTATCAGGGGCAAAGATGAATCTTAAGTAGTCTTTGATGTGATTCGCACATTACGCGAAAACGTATGTTTGTACGCTATTTGGTGGTTTTTTGCTTTGTGCTTTTTT
>JAZROC010000031.1:0-3197 GCA_045648525.1 Clostridia bacterium | reverse complement strand
ATTCACACCTTTGGTGTGATGAGATACAACGTGGCTTTGCCGTGTTGAAGATATACACGCATACTGCGTGATAATATGACGTTGCTTTCGCAATGGATAAAAAAAGAACGAAGCGATTGCTTCGTTCTTTTTTGGAGCTACCTGCCGGAATCGAACCGGCGACCTGTTCATTACGAGTGAACTGCTCTACCGACTGAGCCAAGGTAGCAACTTCTTTCTTATTATATCAAATTTTTTATTTTTGTCTACTTCTTTTTTATTTTTGGGGTTGAATTTATCTGTTATAGATAGTATAATACATTTAGCGCAAAAAATTATGCAAAAAAGGTGAAAATGCAATGTTTAGGTTAGAAAATGCAATTCGTTTTACCTTTTTTATTTGTTATAATTTAATAAAGCATTTAAGGAGGAAGCTATTATGCCAAATTTATTCAGACCCTTTGATATTGATTTAAAAACTGAAAAGATTTACGATAATCCTTTTCTTGATGTTGAATTGACCGGCTCTTTCGTACACGAAGAAACGGGCGAAAAAATAACTATTCCCGGTTTCTGGAAGGGCAATGACGTTTACACCTTGCGTTTCTGTGCTGACAAGTTAGGCAGATGGAATTACGTTGTTGAAAGTAATGAGGAATCCCTTAACACTTCAGGCTCATTTATCGTTTCCAATAACAACGGTGCAACAGAACTTGACCGCAAAGGCTTTGTTCAGATTTCCAAAAAAGGCAGACATTTTGAGTATGCTGACGGCACACCTTTTTACTGGATGGGCGATACTAACTGGCAGGCACCTGATATCCACAGGCTTGACGAATGTAATTATCCCGGTTGTAATTGCGGAAGTATGTTCCGCCACCTTGTAGACCAGAGAAAAGAGCTTGGCTTTAACGTTTTCCAGACATATCCCTCTGCCGCCGATAATGACGGTGGTGGCGGCAAGATTTATTTCTGGTGGAAAGAAAAATACACATTAATAGATCCTGATGCTTTTAACAATAACTTTGACGTTAAGATGGACTATCTTCTTGAAAACGGCTTTACCATTGCTTTAGGTATTGGTGTACACTCCTCAACACCTGTAATGGGTGCTGAAGCAATGTGTGCTTACACAAAATATATGGTTGCACGTTATGCCGCATATCCCGTTGTTTGGATAACCGGTCAGGAAATTGATATTCCTTATCTTCGCAAAGAGGAAGACTTCCACGAAACTTGGCTTAAATGCGCTGAAACTATTTCAAAATACGACGGATTTAACCGTCCTTTAGGTACTCACCTTTATTCCCGCGAGTACAATGCAGAGCGTTCCTGCTCAGCTATGTATGAAGCGGCTCCCTGGCATCAGTACTGGGCACTTCAGGCAGGACACAGACGCGAATGGGCAGTTCCGCTTTTAAGACCTAAAAAGAAATATGAAGATTATTGGAAGATTTCCAAAAAGCCTATGTTTGAAACGGAAGCTTTTTATGAAGACCTTCGTACAGAGGCAAATGACGATAAGCCGCAAATAACAAACCAATCACACTCAACGGGCTATGAAGTAAGCCGTAATGCCGCTTGGATGAGCAGTCTTTGCGGTTGTATGGGTTACACCTACGGTGCACACGGTGTTTGGGGTATGCGTTGGAGCAAAGACCCCCAATTTGGCGGTTGGTGCAGCAGCTATAACTCCGAGCCTTGGTTTATGGGTATTGAAAAGCCTTTCGGCAGTGAAGTTAAGTATATGGGTGAATTCTTTAATAATATTGATTTCACTAAACTTGAGCCTCAATTCTACGATACGACCTACGGTGAATTTTCCGACAAAGAGCGTGTTGTTATGGCGGTGCAAGGTAACGAGCTTTACGCCCTTTACATTTACGGCACAGAACAGCATACGGGCGAATTGAAGAAGCTTGATAAAAACGCAACTTACAAGGCTTACTGGTACGACGTGCGCACGGGCGGATATATTAAGTTTGACGAGTTTTCGGGTGCTACAACCTATAAACTTCCTGCGCGTCCTGACAAAAACGACTGGGTGCTTCTTGTAACAAGCAAAAATATCAATATTCCTTTTGAAAGCAAGTTGTATAATTCGGTTGCGCTTAAAAAGTCTATTGGCGAGCGCGTTAAATTCAGTGCATTCAGTTCATCAACAGACAACACAACCGAGGTTGAAAATATTCAGAACGGCAAGTTATGGCGTCCTTTTGCCGCTTGCGCAAGTAACATTATTAAAATTGACCTTGGTGAAGAGATGGACCTTGCTTCCGTTGAACTTTTATTTGAAGAAAATAAGACGGGTGAATATCAGTATCGCATTGACGGTATTAAAGATGGCAGAGTTTACGTGCTTTGCGACCGCGTAAGTGAAAAGGTTACAACAAGCAAGAACTTTGAAAAGGTTGAAGGCTCCTTCAGATATTTGAGAGTTATCTTCATTTCAGAGCCTGATTATCTTGAAGAAGAAACACGTCTTAACGCAGGTATTGAAAAGCTTAACGTTTACAGAGCTTACAGAAAAACCGAGCCGCCTAAAGTACTTAACACCATAACCGGTGACAGAGTAACTGACGTTGAAATGTGGGAAACCGTGCGCAGAGACGAAGTTAAAAATCTTTGCGAACGTTATATGTACGGTATCCGTGATATTGAAAAGCCTGACGATTTATATTTTAACGTTGAAAAAACTTATGAAGCTTACGGAATGACCTGCAAGGAAATTATCGGTGGATTTGGTAATTTCAAATTCCCATTCAAGCTGTATCTTCCCAAAAATGCAGAAAAGCCATTGCCCGCATTTATCTACGTTGCTCACGAAAACGTTGAAAATAATATGGTTTTTGATGAAAACGGCAATATGAGTTGGAGCGACGCTGAAAGTGTTCTTCCCTTAAAATACGTAACTGACAGAGGTTACGCTATTGCGGTTATGCCTACGAGAGAAATCTATCGCGAATGGAATACTCATTCAAACTACAAGGTTGGCGTTTTCAAAGAGGTTAATGCACAGAGAACAAAATATTCGTGGGCTTCAATTTCCGCTTGGGCATGGGGTGTAAGCAGAGTGCTTGATTACCTTGAAACTGAGCCTATGGTTGATGAAACACGCGTTGCATCAATAGGTCATTCACGTAGCGGCAAAGCGGCTTTATGGGCTGCGGCAACTGACGAAAGAATCTTCCTTGGCGTACCTAATAACTCTGGTTGTT
>JAZROC010000030.1:0-5669 GCA_045648525.1 Clostridia bacterium | reverse complement strand
GACAGACCTTTAAAAAACGATAACGATTTTGAATTTTTTAAAGGCATTGAAGTTGAAATCAAAATAAAAAAAGCACTTAACGGCAAAAAGAAAAAGTTCGTTGGTGTTTTGGAAAGCTTTGACGATTTAACCGTTACCGTTGCAGGCGACGTTTTTGAAAAGTCAAATATTGACGTAATCAGACCGTATATCGGTTTTTAATAAAAAAATTGCCTTCGGGCAGATGAGGAGATATTATGAATTCGGAACTTATTACTGCTATTAAAATGCTTGAGGAGCAGAAGGGCATTGATGCTGAAATGCTCTATGAATCCGTTGAACTTGCAATGGTTTCTGCATATCGCAAAATGCGTGAATTCTGTGATGCCGCAACAGTTGTTGCCCGCATGAACAGAGAAACCGGTGATATCAGATGCTATCTTGTAAAAACCGTTGTTGAGGAAGTTTATGACAATCTTCTGGAAATCTCTCTTGAGGATGCAAGAGAAATTAATCCCAACGCTCAGATTGACGATACCGTTGAAGTTGACGATACACCTGAAAATTATGGCAGAATCAGCGCAGGTACTGCAAGACAGGTTATTACACAGCGTCTTCGCGAGGCTGAAAAGAGCAAAATGTATACTGAATATTCTGATAAAGCAGGCGAGCTTATGACTGCCGTTATTCAGAGAGTTGAAAACGGCTACGTTTACGTTGAGCTTGACTCACTTGAAGGCGTTATTCCTCCCAAGGAGCAGATCGCAGGCGAACAGTACCTTCCCGGCTCACGTATCAAAGTTTACGTTTCAGAGGTTAAGAAGGTTCAGTACGGCACGACCGTTACCGTTTCCCGTACACATCCTCAGCTTATCAAGCGTCTTTTTGAACTTGAAGTACCTGAAATTGCAAACGGAACCGTTTTAATTAAATCCATTTCCCGTGATGCAGGCTCAAGAACGAAGATTGCCGTATATTCAGAAGATTCAGCTATCGACCCATTGGGTTCATGCGTTGGTCCCAAAGGTAGCCGTGTAGCCAATATCGTTAACGAAATAAGCGGTGAAAAAATTGATATTATCAAGTGGAGTGAAGATCCTGTAACATACATTGCAAACGCTTTAAGTCCTTCAAAGGTTCTTCTTGTCCGCATTGATGAGCTTGAGCCCAAGAAAAAGGCAACCGTTGTTGTGCCCGATGACCAGCTTTCACTTGCCATTGGCAAACGCGGACAGAACGCAATGCTTTGTGCTCGTCTTACAGGCTGGAACATTGATATCAAATCAGAAAGCCAGGCAAAAGAACTTTTAAATGACGGGGACGATAATATTGAAGACTAAAAAAATACCGATGCGTATGTGTTCAGGTTGCAGGGAAATGAAGCCGAAAAAAGAGCTTATCCGTGTAGTGAGAACGCCCGAAGGTAAAATTATGGTTGATAACAGCGGTAAAGTTTCAGGGCGCGGCGCATACGTATGTAAGAATGAAGAATGTTTCAACAAAAGTGTTAAGACGAAGGCACTTTCCCGCACTCTTGACGTGCAGGTTGAAGACGCGGTTCTGCTTCAGCTTAAAAAGGAGATAAATGGTTAACGTAAGTGAAACACCACGTATTCTTTCCTATTTAGGCGTTGCTAAAAAGGCAGGTAAACTTGTTTCAGGCGCAGGCAATACTGAAAATGCCTTAAAAAGCCTGAAGGCAAAGTTAGTGCTTATTTCGGGCACAGCAAGCGAAAACACGAAAAAACATTTTTCTGATATGGCTGATTACCGCAACGTTCCCATATATGTGCTTGACGGTGATAATTTAGGTTCTGCCATAGGAAAAGAAGAACATAAAACGATTTGTATTACGGATGCGGGTTTTGCCGGTGCCGTAATTAAAGAGATAAACCTGAATTTGGGGGTTATAAAATGAGTAAAGCATCAGATATTAAAGATATGTCAAAGGAACTGCTTGAAAAAATTCAGAAAGCAAAGAATACTCTTTCTCAACAGAAAAAGGCTCTTAATGACAAGAGCTCGGCTATCAGCGCAAAGTTAGAGGAAGAGCGCATTAACAAGGAAAAGGAAGTTCAGGAAGAAGCACGTCGTGAATACGAAGCACAGCGCGCACGTGAAGAAGCCGAAGAGCTTAAGCGCGAGCAGGAAGAATTAAAGAAAGCCGAGGAAGCTAAAAAGGCAGAAGAAGCTAAAAAAGCTGAAGAGGCTAAAAAAGCAGAGGAAGCCAAAAAGGCAGAAGAAGCTAAAAAAGCCGTGGAAACTAAAAAATCCGAAGAGCCTAAAAAGCCCGAGGACAAAGGCTTCAAACGTCCCAATCAGGGATATCAGAATAATCAGGGCGAAAGAAAGCGCGAGTTCAATCGCGACAACAAAGACTTTAACAAAGATAGGCCCTTTAACAAAAACAGAGATTTTGATAAAAACAGAGATTTTGACAAAAATAAAGGTGACAAGGACGACCGCAATGAGCGCACCGAAAGAAAGCCTCAACAGAAGGCACGCGTAAGCGCACCCGTTCTTCCTGTTTCTGAAAAGGAGCGCGTAAGCAATTACGACCCCAATAAGAAAAATTATCGCAAAAATCACGATAATGAACAGCAACAGCCAAAGGCAAACAAAAAGGAAAACGCACGTCGTCAACAGAACTTTAACGGTGAAGATGAAGATTTCTTCCGCGTACGCAAGCCTAAGAAGGACAAGAAAGAGCCTAAACGCGAGATTGCACCTATCGTTATTGAAAACGCAGTAATGACAACGGAAAATATCGGCATTAAGGACCTTTCCGAAAAATTAGGCAAACCTGCCGCAGACATCGTTAAAAAGTTGTTTATGATGGGCATTATGGCTACCGTAAATCAGGAAATCGACTACGAAACTGCATTTATGGTTGCTTCTGAATACGGCATTGAGCTTGAACAGAAGCTTACAAAGACCTTTGAAGATGCTCTTAACGACACAGTTGAAGAAGATACAAACGGCGAAGGCTACGTTACACGTCCACCGGTTGTTACAATTATGGGTCACGTTGACCACGGTAAAACCTCACTTCTTGACGCTATCCGCCACGCAAACGTTACTGCAGGCGAGGCAGGCGGTATTACACAGCACATCGGTGCTTATCAGGTAGAGGCTCAAGGCAAAAAGATTACCTTTATCGATACTCCCGGTCACGAAGCCTTCACTTCAATGCGTGCCCGTGGCGCACAGTCAACTGACATTGCTATCCTTGTTGTTGCGGCAGACGACGGTGTTATGCCCCAGACAATCGAATCAATTAACCACGCAAAAGCGGCTGAAGTTCCCATTATCGTTGCAATCAACAAAATGGATAAACCTACCGCTGACCCAGACAGAGTAAAGACCGAGCTTACACAGCACGGCATCGTACCTGAAGACTGGGGCGGAGATACGATGATCGTTCCCGTTTCAGCATATACGAAGGCAGGTATTGACGATCTTTTAGAAAATATTCTTCTCCTTGCAGAAGTTGAAGATTACAAAGCTAATCCCGACGTTATGGCAAAGGGTATTATTATCGAAGCTCGTCTTGACAAAGGCAGAGGTCCCGTTGCAAGCGTCTTAGTTCAGAACGGTACACTTCACGTTGGCGATACCATCGTTGCCGGTACTGTATTTGGCCGTGTTCGTGCAATGATGAACGATAAGGGCGAAAAGCTCAACGTTGCGCCTCCCTCTACTCCCGTTGAAGTTTTAGGTCTTAACGAAGTTCCCGAAACGGGCGATATTCTCTACGCTACAAAGGACGACAGACTTTCACGTCAGGTTGCTGAAGAGCGTATTGATAAGCTTAAGGCACAGCAGGCTAAGGCTAAGGCAAAAGCTTCTCTTGACGACCTCTTTACACAGATTCAGGAAGGCGAAATGAAGCAGCTTAACCTTATTATCAAAGCTGACGTTCAGGGCTCTGTTGAAGCAGTTAAGCAGGCTTTGGAAAAACTTTCAAACGAAGAAGTTAAGGTTTCGGCAATTCACGGCGCAGTTGGCGCAATCACGTCTTCTGACGTTACTCTTGCGCAGGCTTCAAATGCTATTATTATCGGATTTAACGTTCGCCCTGACGGCACCGCAAGAACAATGGCTGAGCAGGAGAAAATTGATATCCGTCTTTACAGAATTATCTACGATGCTATTGAAGACGTTGAAAAGGCTATGAAGGGTATGCTTGCTCCTGAATATAAGGAAGTTATCCTTGGTCACGCTGAAGTCCGTCAGACGTTTAAAGTTCCCGGACACGGCACCGTTGCAGGTTCATACGTTACCGACGGTAAGATTACACGTTCATCAAAATTACGTCTTCTTCGTGACAATATCGTTATTCACGAAGGCGAAGTTGAATCACTCCGTCGTTTCAAGGATGACGTCAGAGAAGTTGCTACCGGCTATGAGTGCGGTATCGGCATCGTAGGCTACAACGATATTAAGGACAACGACGTTATCGAAGCTTTCATTATGGAAGAAATAGAAAGATAAGGAGATTTTAATGCAATATAAGCGTTCAGACAGGCTTGGGCTCGAAATTCAGAGAGCTCTTGCCGATATTATAAGAAATGACCTTCACGACCCAAGAATCGGCACCCTTGCAAGTATTGTTAAGGTTGACCTTTCTACAGACCTTTCCTATTGTAAGGTTTATATTACCGTTTACGGTTCCGATGAGGAAAAGCAAAACACCTTTATCGGTTTAGAAAAGGCAAAAGGGTTCATTAAGCGTCAGCTTTCAGGTCAGGTAAAAATGCGCAAAATGCCTGAAATTACCTTTGTACCTGATGATTCTATTGCTTACAGCATTCATATCAGCGAGATTTTAAACAAAATCAAAGAGGAAGAAAAATGAAACAGTTAGCGGAATTTATTAAAAACGGCAAAAACTTCGCCGTGATTTCACACGTTTCACCTGACGGCGACACTATGGGAAGTGCCGCCGCACTTCTTTATGCCTTAAAAAAATTAGGCAAAAAGGGACAATGGTTCTGCGAGGGTAACGTGCCTGCAGACTATCTTAAAATTCCTGAAATAAAGAGTCTTGTTGAATATGACAAGGTTAAAAAATTTGATAGCGTAATTGCCGTTGACATAAGCGCAGATTACAGAATGGGCTCTTGCCTTGAACTTTTTAACCGCATTGAAAGAAAAGCACAGATAGACCACCACGTAACAAATACGTATTTTGCTGATGTTAACGTAGTTGAGGACCGCAATGCCTGCGCGTTTTTGATGCTTAAACTTTTAAAAGAGCTTGACGTTGAAATTGACTATTTTATCGCCCGCGCTTTATTCGTTTCAATTTGTACTGACACCGGCAGACTTTCCCACGCAGGTGTTACTGCCGACGACGTTCTTGACACGGCAGAATTATACAAGTTAAACATTAATCATAACGAAATTATTGCAACGCTTTTTCAGACTTCATCTTTAAAAAAAGTAAAGCTTAAAGGCAAAGCAAGCGAGCATCTTGTTTTTGATAACGGCATTACATACACTTATCTTGATACTGTTGATTACATTGCTTTCTCTGCGGATAGCTCCGATTCAGAGGGAGTTATTGAAATGTGCAGAAGCGTTGAAAACACGCGCATTGCATTTTTTATACGTCAGATACCTGAAGGATATAAGGTAAGTATGCGTTGTCTGCCTGAATATGACGTTGCCGAGATTTGCGCAAAATT
>JAZROC010000029.1:0-7092 GCA_045648525.1 Clostridia bacterium | reverse complement strand
ATTTACATATTAATTATATCATTTTTACAAAAAAAAGCAAGATTTACATATAAAATAACAAGAAAATAATTGAAATTCAAATGTTTATAAGTTATTATATATGTTGAGGTGAGTAAATTGAACAGAAAAGTTTACATAAACAAAGAAGAATTTGAAAAAGAAAATTTGTATTTTGGTAATTTGCTTCCATATTCGGAAGATGTTTCAGTATTAAACAAATCTATTGAAATTCTTGGACATAAAATAAATAACCGACTTGTGTGTCAGGCAATGGAAGGTTGCGATGGCACAAGAACAGGTGAACCTGATGAATTGACTATCAGAAGATATCTTCGCTTTGCTGAAGGTGGGGCAGGTATAATCTGGTTTGAAGCAACTGCGTGTACAGAAGAAGGAAGAGCTAACCCAAGACAGTTATGGATTCGAGAAGATAACGTTGATGCATTTAAAAGGCTAAATGACCTTATCCGAGAAACGGCAATAAAGGCTAACGGATATGCGCCACTTATTATTATGCAGGATACTCATTCAGGCAGATACTCAAAACCTGAAGGTGTTCCTGCACCGATAATTGCATATAACAATCCTATATTTGAAAAGGATAAACCTATAGATAAAAGCAGAATAATTACTGATGACGAACTTGATAATGTTCGTGATTTGCTTGTAAAGGCCGCTTATCTTGCTGAAAAAGCAGGTTTTGACGGAGTTGATATTAAATGTTGTCACAGATATCTCAATAGCGAAATTCTTTCAGCATTTACCCGTGAAAACAGTCGATACGGTGGTTCATTTGAAAATAGAACAAGACTTTTTAGGGAAAGTGTAAAAGGCGCTATTGAAGTCTGCAGTAAGGATTTTATTGTAACGTCAAGAATGAATGCTTATGATGGTTTTGCACATCCTTATGGCTTCGGGATGAAAAAAGACGGATCGCTTGACGTTGACCTTACCGAAGCAAAAGAACTTGTGAAAATTCTTAATGGAATGGGCGTAAAACTTTTAAATATTACAATGGGAAATCCCTATGTTAATCCTCACGTTAACAGACCTTTTGCAAAAGGTGGATATGAAACTGAAGAACATCCACTGCAAGGTGTTGCACGTATGTTGAACGGCATTAAAGAACTTCAGGCAGAAGTGCCTGACATGCCGTTGATTTCGTCAGGGCTATCTTATCTTGGTTCTGTTTCACCAAACGTTGCCGCGGCTTATATAAAGAATAATGATTTTGCTTTTGCGGGCTTTGGCAGAATGATTTTTGCAAATCCTGATTTTGCAAAGCAGATATTAAAAGAAGGAAAAATTGATATAAAACAACAATGTATCGCATGTTCAAAGTGTACTGAACTTATGCGTGCAGGAAGCACACCGGGGTGTGTAATACGTGATTCTCTTTACACAAAACTTTATAAACAAAAATTTATGTGAGGTAAATCATCATGTTTCGTAATTGGATTGAAAAAAATAACATAGAAAGTTTTGATTTTTCGGGTAAAATTTTTCCACCTGCGAAAAATAGAGAATTTTGGGAAAATAAATATGATGAAAGCTATATTAAGAATGCTGAAGGTTATATTGGTTTTACGTGGCCGATGGCACTTGCTACTGATTTTATGGCTTTTAAAAATGAAGGCAATCGTTTAAAACAAGAAAATCCATACTTTGACAGACGTTCCGCTTTGGTTTCGTTATTTAAGGCCGAGATCGTTGAGTATAAAGGTAGGTTCTTGCCTGATATCGTAAACGGCATTTTTGCAATTTGCGAAGAAACTTTCTGGGGATTATCTGCACACGTAAATCATTTTTTCGGTGCAAGTGCAATTGATAATAAATATTGCAATATTCCTCTGCCTGATAATGATTATATTGATCTTTTTTCTAGTGATACCGGAGCAATTCTTGCGGTAATTTATGATATTCTTTATGAGGAGTTAAAAGAGTTCTGTCCTGAAATTATTTTATACATTGAGCACGAGCTTGACAGAAGAATAGTTGAACCCTATCTTAAACACACAGATTGGTGGTGGATGGGATATGACAGAGAAAAAGTAAATAACTGGAATCCGTGGATACTTGCAAATATCTTAAACGTTTTTCTTGTAAGAGAAATGGACCATAAAAAGCGTTGTAAAGGTATTAAAAAACTGCTTTTTGAAGTTAATAAAATATATACTACCTTGCCTGACGATGGCGGTTGTGACGAAGGTTCAAGTTATTGGGGCGTTTCCGGTGGAATGTTGTTTGAATTTGTTGAACAGCTATATCTTGCAACCAATGGTAAAATTAATTTTTATTCTGATGAAAAACTGAAAAATATTTTCTTATTTGATTACAATTCATATATAGGAAACGGTTATTGTTTTAATTTTGCAGACGGTACGTTGCACGTAAGAGGAATATCGTCGCTGTTATATATGATTGGAGAACGTATCGGAGATGACAATGTTAAAACGGTTGCTTCAGATATGCTTAAAATAGATTTATATGAGCCGTTAAGGGAAGAAAAAGGCAGGCGCAGCTTATGGAAAATGATTTATAGTAAAATTATTCCTCTTGATTTGCCTCTTAAACAGCAATCACGCGTTTTCCTTAAAGATCTTCAGGTTTCTGTTGAAAGAAATGATAACTGGTATTATGCTTTTAAAGGTGGAAATAATGATGAAGGTCATAACCATAACGACGTAGGAAGCTTTATTGCGTGTTTTGATAATAAATCTGTTTTATGCGATCCGGGTTGTGGTGAATATACAAGACAGACCTTTGGTGTAGAGCGTTATACGATATGGACAATGCGTTCAGATTGGCATAATCTTCCCGTAGTTAATAACGTTTTGCAAAAAAATGGACCTCAATATTTGGCTTCATCTTTCGAATATAAAAACAATGAATCGATTGCTCGTTTTGAAAAAGCATACCCTGAACAAGCGGGATTAAATAAACTTGAAAGAAAAATAAAACTTACAGATATTGGAATTGATATTTTTGATTCCTTTGAATTTACAAATAATGAAAACGTTATCCGCGAGCATTTTATTACAACTCTTGATGTTAAAATTGAAAATAATAAGTTTATTCTTGGGAATGAGTTTGTTATCGAAAGTGATTCTTTGGCTGAACTACTAATTGAAAAAGTCGAATTCAAAAACGATAAAAAACTCATTAGAACCTGGCAAACAGACAGAATGAACAGAGTTGTTTTTGAGTATAAAACGCAAAAAGCAAAAAATATTAAAATCACTTTAAGGAGAATATAATATGAAAAACTTTATTATTACCGGTTGCGCAGGTGGCATCGGAAAGGCTTGTGCTGAACTTTTCCTTCAAAAAGGCTATCAAGTAACGGGAATGGACATTCTTGATGCTGATAAAGTTACAATTGATAGTGAAAATTTTTGCTATGTTAAAGGTGATATATCTAAAAAAGAAGATAGAGAAAATTTAATTGATTCGGCTATTAAAAAATTTGGCAAAATTGATGGGCTTGTTAACGTTGCAGGTGTTGCGCCTAAGGTTAGAAATGATATTCTTGAAATGACAGAAGAAAGCTACGATTTTGTTATGGATATTAACACAAAAGGCACAATGTTTTTAACTCAGGCGGCTGCAAAAGAAATGATTAAAAATGAGTGTATTGACGGTATAAGGGGTTATATATGCAATATTTCTTCAATGTCCGCATACACAAGCTCCGTAAGCCGCGGTGAATATTGTGTTTCAAAAGCAGGCGTTTCAATGGTAACAACACTTTTTGCTGACAGACTTGCTGAATTCGGCATTCCTGTTAACGAAATTAGACCTGGCATTATTGCAACGGGTATGACAGAAAAAGTTAAAGAAAAATATGATAATCTTATTGCAGGCGGATTACTTCCAATAAAACGTTGGGGAAAACCTGAAGATATTGCATCTGCGGTTTTTGCACTTTGTTCAGGTGCGCTTCCTTATGTTACAGGTCAGTCGCGTGACGTTGACGGCGGTTTCCATATCAGAAGACTTTAATAGGTGAATTTATGAATATTGATATTATTAGGTTAAACACTCTTGTGGTTGGCACAGGTGCGGCAGGCTATAATGCGGCTATTCGTTTAAAACAGTTTGGTGTTGAAAGCGTAGCGATGCTTTCCGAAGGAAAAAATATAGGTACAAGCCGAAACACAGGTTCAGATAAGCAAACTTACTATAAACTTGGTATGGCAGGCGATGCGCCCGATTCTATTCAGGCAATGGCAAAAGACCTTTTTGCAGGTGGTTGTGTTGACGGAGATAATGCGCTTTGTGAAGCGGCTTTATCTGCGCGTTGCTTCTTAAATCTTTGTGAGTTAGGGGTGCCTTTTCCCACAAATAAATTTGGCGAATTTGTTGGCTATAAGACTGACCACGATCCTTGTGCGCGTGCAACTTCAGTTGGACCTTTAACATCAAAGGAAATGACTGAAAAACTTGAAATTGAAGCTGAAAGACGCAATATTAAACTTTATGATAATAAAATAGCTATTTCGATTATTAAAGATGGAGAAAAGGCTGTTGGCGTACTTGCACTTGATACTGTTTCAAACGAGCTGATTCTTTTTAACTGTAAAAATATTATATTTGCAACAGGCGGTCCCGGCGGCATTTATGATGATAGTGTTTATCCTGCATGTCATAATGGTTCAAACGGTGTTTTATTTGAAGCAGGCGTAAAGGGGCAGAATTTGACGCAGTGGCAATATGGTATGGCATCTGTAAATCCAAGATGGAATGTTTCGGGTACCTATATGCAAGTTTTGCCAAGGTTCGTTTCAGTTGATGAAGACGGTACTGAACACGAGTTTTTGTATGATTATTTTAAAAATGAAGGCGAGCTTTTATCTAACGTATTTTTAAAAGGATATCAGTGGCCTTTTGATTCAAGAAAAGTTCTTGAGGGTTCTTCTGTTATTGATTTACTTGTTTATCGCGAAAAGGTTATGTATTCAAGAAGAGTATATCTTGATTATATGAATAACCCTAAAATGCAAAAAGAACTTGATTATTCAAGTCTTTCGGCAGAAGCAAGAGAATATCTTGAAAAAGCAGGAGCTTGTTTTGGCACGCCTATTGAACGTCTTGAGCATATGAATATGCCTGCTATTGAATTGTATAAGTCAAAAGGTGTTGACCTTTATAAAGAAAAACTTGAAATTGCTTTATGTGCACAACATAATAATGGCGGTGCAAAAGTTAATTTATGGTGGCAAACTGATATCGAAGGTCTTTTTGTATGTGGTGAGGCAGCTGGCACACACGGAATATATCGTCCCGGTGGCTCCGCTTTAAACGCGGGACAGGTTGGTTCGCTCCGTTGTGCACAATATATTTCGCGTAAGGGATTAGGCGAACCTATCGGTGATGAGAAATTTATTGAAATTTCAAAAGCAACTGTTGAAAAACATATAAACATTATTTCAAACCTTAAAAATAATGTAAATAATACGCCTGAATATTTAATTAATGCGCAAAAACGTATGAGTGCTTTTGGCGGCGCAATGCGTGAAAAGAATCAGATATTAAAAGCAATCAAAGAAACAAATGAAGATATCAACAATTTTGAAATTTCTTGCGGTGCTAAAAACTTAATGCTTGCATACCGTTTGCGCGACGTTCTTATTTGCCAAAAGATGTACTTGTATGCAATGCTTGGTCATATCGAATATTTCGGTAACACTTGTGGTTCGGCATTGTATTATGATGAATCCGGTGTGTTAAGAGATGGTCTTGACGAAGTGTTTAGATTTACTCTTGATGACGGCAAAATTAATTCAATCGTTCAAGAAACGACATATAATGAAGTATGCGAAAATAATTTCAGAAATGTGCGACCTCTTGAAGAAGGTGGCGGATTTTTTGAAAATGTTTGGCGTAGTTTCAGAGAAAACGGCAATGTTGAATAGAAATACAGCAGACGATTATCGTCTGCTATATTTTTTGTGCTTTCTGCCAACTTCTTTTAAACAGTTGGTTTGTTTGTATGTTTGGTGTTGTCAAAACGGTGTAAATATGTTACAATAAAATTTATGAAAAGATATAATTCGCTAAATGATTATTTAAAAAATAAATATAATAAAAAGCTTTATAAAATTGCTCTTGATATTGGAACAACTTGCCCAAATCGAGATGGTACAAAGGGGACAGGTGGGTGTATTTTTTGCTCCTGCGGTGGTTCGGGCGAGTTTGCGGAAAGTGGCAATGATATAAAAACGCAACTTTCAAAAGCAAAAGAACGCATTAAATCAAAAACGAAGGGGAATTGCGGTTATATTGCATATTTCCAGTCTTTTTCAAATACCTATGCGCCTATTGAAGTTTTAAGGGAAAAGTTCTTTTCTGTTATTGATGATAATGAAGTGGAAATAATCTCAATAGCAACAAGACCTGATTGTTTAGGTGAGGAAGTTATTTCATTGCTTAAAGAATTAAATGAAAAGATTCCGGTTTGGGTCGAACTTGGTTTACAGACGTCAAATGAACATACGGCACAGTTAATTAACAGATGCTATGAAAATGAAGTTTTTATAGAAGCAGTAAATAATCTGAAAAAAATAGGAATAGAAGTTATTGCGCATGTAATTATCGGGTTGCCTGGTGAAAACACAGTAGATTATATAAATACGGTAAAATTTGCTTGCAATGCAGGTATTGATGGTATTAAACTTCAACTTTTGCACGTGTTAAAAAATACTAAACTTGAAAAAATTAATTATACACCGCTTACTATGGAAGAGTATTTTTATAACCTAAAAAAATGTATTGAAATTATTTCACCTGAAATTGTTATACATCGTCTGACAGGTGATGGGGATAAAAAATTACTTATAGCACCTCTGTGGAGTGCAGATAAACATAATGTTTTAAATAGTTTGAATAAATATTTTGAAGAAAATAACGTTTTGCAGGGAAGTAAAAGGAGTTAATTATGGACAGAACTCATGAATTTAATAAAAATGATATAGAAGAAAATAAAGGTATCGCTGCATTTGCATACTTTGGTCTTTCGTTCGTTATGCCTTTGTGGGCAGCATATGATTCTGATTTTGCAAGATTCCACGCAAATCAGGGAATGGTTCTTGC